>NZ_JBMOWY010000070.1:0-37119 GCF_049310345.1 Stenotrophomonas sp. GZD-301
TTGTTCCCTCTGTAGGGGGCGGGGGGGTTGTTTTTTGTTCGGTTCTCGCCACACCCGATCACCCCGCGAGCAGCGTGAAGATGACCGGCTCGCCGCTGGCCGAGGAGGCGCACACCCACAGGTCGAACTGGCCCGGTTCGGCACCGAATACGCCGTCGCGGCCGGTGAACCCGAGCGCATGGCGGTCCAGCGTGAACTGCACCTGCGTGCTCTGCCCTGGCTGCAGGGCCACCTTGCGGAAGTCCTTCAGTTCGCGCACCGGCCGCACGCGGCTGGCCACACGGTCGTGGATGTACAGCTGCACCACTTCCTCGCCGGCCACCGCACCGGTGTTGGTCAGCGTGGTGGTGATGGTCAGCGTGTCGTCCCAACCCAGCGTGTCGCTGCTCAGCTGCGGCACGCCGTAGTCGAAGGTGGTGTAGCCCAGGCCGTGGCCGAACGGGTACAGCGCCGCGTTGGGGATCTCGCGCCAGCGTGCCTTGAACTCCGACATGGTCGGCAGTTCCGGGCGGCCGGTGCGCGGGTGGTTGTAGAAGAACGGCTGCTGGCCGGACACCTGCGGGAAGCTCACCGGCAGGCGGCCGGACGGGTTGTAGTCGCCGAACAGCACGTCGGCCACGGCCGGCCCGGTCTGGGTGCCCAGGTACCAGGTCACCGCCACCGCCTGCGCGTTGCGCACCGCACCCTGCAGCGCCAGCGCACGGCCGTTGCGCAGCAGCACCACCAGCGGCTTGCCGGTCATCGCTACGGCTTCGGCCAGCGCCTGCTGCGCGGCCGGCAGGGTGATCTCCACCCGCGACTGCGCTTCGCCGCTGTAGCGCTGCGGTTCGCCCAGCGCCAGCACCACCACATCGGCGCGCAGCGCAGCGGCCACGGCCTGCTCGATGCCGTCCTGCACAGGCGCTTCCAGCGCGCAGCCCGGGACGATTTCCAGCAGGGCTTCATCGCTGATCGCCGCGCGTACGCCGGCTTCCAGGGTGACATAGCGCGACTTGTCGCCGAACAGCGTCCAGCAGCCTTCGATGTTGTCGCGGTCCTGCACGAACGGGCCGATCAGCGCGATCTTCTGCCCGGTCTTCTGCAGCGGCAGCACGCCGTCGTCATTCTTCAGCAGCACGATCGAACGGCGCGCGGCATCGCGCGACAGCGCGTCGTGCGCGGCGATGTGGGCGGTATCGGCTTCACGCGCCAGATCCAGCGAACGGTACGGATCGTCGAACAGGCCGATCGCTTCCTTCAGCTTGAGGATGCGGCGCACCGATTCATCCAGCGTGGCCATCGGCACCTCGCCACTGGCGATCAGGCCCGGCAGGTGTTCGGCGTAGAAGCCGCTCTGCATGCTCAGGTCCAGCCCGGCGGTGAACGCCTTGGCGGTGGCATCGCGGTCGTCGGCGGCATAGCCGTGGGCGACCAGTTCCATGTCGGCGGTGTAATCGGAGATCACCACGCCCGGGAACTGCCATTCGCCGCGCAGGATGTCGGTCAGCAGCTCGGCATTGGCGCTGGCGGGCACGCCGTTGATGTCGTTGAAGGACGACATCACGGTGAGCGCGCCGGCCTCGAAGGCCGCCTTGAACGGCGGCAGGTGGACATCGCGCAGGGTCTGCGGGGAGATGTCGACCATGTTGTATTCCATGCCGGCCATCACCGCGCCATAGGCGGCGAAGTGCTTCGGCGTGGCCAGCAGCGCATCGGCCGCACGCAGGTCCGGGCCCTGGAAGCCGCGCACGCGGGCGGCGGCGAACGCACAGCCCAGCACCACGTCTTCACCGGCGCCCTCGGCACCACGGCCCCAGCGCTGGTCGCGGGCAATGTCCACCGCCGGCGCATAGGTCCAGTGCAGGCCGGCGGCAGTGGCTTCCACCGCCGTGGCGCGCGCGGTGCGCTCGGCCAGGTCCGGCTCGAAGCTGGCGGCCTCGCCCAGCGGGATCGGGAACACGGTGCGCATGCCGTGGATGACATCGGCCGCCAGAATCACCGGGATGCCCAGGCGGCTCTCTTCCAGCGCCACCTGCTGGATGCGGCGACCCGCTTCCACGCCCACGCCGTTGAACAGCGACCCCACCTTGCCTTCGCGGACCTGTTGCAGCACCTGGTCGGCATTGCTGACGTTCGCTTCCGGATTCACATCCGGCGCGAACGGCCGGACCATGTCCGCGAACACACCCAGCTGGCCGACTTTTTCTTCGACGGTCATCTGGGCAATGAGGGTTTCGATGCGATCGGCGGCCACCGGCTGTCCTTATGAAAACGTTTACAAGGCCGGGATTCTAGCGTTCCCGAGCCCGTTGTGAATGATTTTGGCGTTCATTTTTCTTCCCCGGGGGGAAATCCCGGCGCCGCAGAGGCGCCACCGGGGGCAGAGGAGCTTACTCCGCGAAGGCGCGCTGCTGCTGCGCGGCCATCAACATGGCATCGCTGGACGCTTGGAATACCCGCAGGCCAAAGGCCGGCAGGATCGCCAGGAGGTGATCGAACACATCCGACTGCACGCCTTCGTAGTCGGCCCAGGCCGTGCTCCGGGTGAAGCAGTAGATCTCCAGCGGCAGGCCTTCCGTGGTGGGCTGCAGTTGCCGTACCAGCAATGTCATGTCCGTATGGATGCCCGGATGCCGGCGCAGGTAGCGCTCGACATACGCGCGGAAGGTGCCCAGGTTGGTGACCCGGCGCGCGTTGATCGCGTCCATGCCCTTGGCGCGCAGGTCGGCGTTCCACTGCTCCAGCTCGGCCTGCTTGTCGCGCAGGTACTCGCGCAGGACCGCGAACTGCTCCAGCCGGGCCAGCGCCGTCGCATCCAGGAAGTCCACGCTGTGCTGGTCCAGGTACAGCGCGCGCTTGATCCGGCGCCCACCGGCCTCCTGCATGCCGCGCCAGTTCTTGAACGACTCGGTGACCAGCTTCTTGGTCGGGATGGTGGTGATGGTCTTGTCGAAGTTCTGCACGGTGATGGTGTGCAGGGCGATGTCGATCACATCACCATCGGCGTTCTGGCTGGGCATCTCGATCCAGTCGCCCAGCCGCACCCGGCCATCGCCGCTGATCTGCACGCTGGCCACCAGCGACAGGATGGTGTCCTGGAAGATCAGCATCAACACGGCGGTGGCCGCGCCCAGGCCGGTGACCAGCGGGCCGATTTTCACGCCCAGCAGGGTAGCCACGATCGACAGGCCGGCAATCACGAACACCACGATCTTCACGACCTGCAGGTAGCCCTTGATCGGCTTGTTGCGCGCATCCGGGCGGCGCTCGTACAGATCGTTGGCCGCATCCAGTGCGTGCGAGACGGCCAGCGCCACGGTCAACACCGCCCAGGCCCGGCAGGCCCCCACCACGAACGCCACCAGTTGGGCCGGCAGATCCGGTACCACCTGCACGCCGGCCGCGATGACCATGCTGGGCACCACGTTGGCCAGCCGCGAGATCACCCGCAGGTTGTTGCCGCCTTCATTGCCCGCCGCATTGCCGGGCAGCCGGCTGACCAGCTTGCGCAGGCCGCGCAGCAGGATCCGCTTGGTGACGAAGTTGGCCAGCCAGGCGGCCAGCGCCAACGCGGCCACCACCAGCAGGGTGTAGGCCCAGGGCCAGGGTTCGAGGGTGCGCTGCAGGTCCTGCAGCCATTGGGGTGCGACTACCGCATCTAGCATGGTCGGGGGGTCTCCAACTGCGTGGGTTGCCGGGCAGAGCCCGGCACTACGGGGGCTGGTTGCCGGGCAGAGCCCGGCACTACGGGGGCTGGTTGGCGAGCAAAACCCCGCACCCCAGGGGATGGGGGGGCGCCCGGCGTTACGGGTGCTGATTGCCGGGCAGAGCCCGGCACTACGGGCGGCGGGGGCGCCCGGCATTACGGGTGCGGGGCGGCGGAGCGCTCGATGATCACGCCGACGGCGCGGGCGCCGCGTACCGCGCCGGGCTTGCTGAGCTTCAGCCGCAGCCACTGCACGTTGAATTCGCGCAGTACGATCTCGGCGATGCGCTCGGCCAGTGTCTCGACCAGGCCGAAGTCGGATTCGCGCACGAACTGCTCGATGCGCTTGCTGACCGCTTTGTAATTGAGGGTATCGGCAATGTCGTCGCTGGCCGCCGGGCGCCGGTTGTCGAAGCCCATTTCCAGGTCGAAACGCAGGGTCTGGCGGATCCGCCGTTCCCAGTCGTAGATCCCGATCAGGGCGTCGATCTCGAGCCCTTCGATGAATACCTTGTCCATAGGAATGCCACGTGGAAGATGGCCAACATGGTAACGGGCCGCTCCGGAACGTGCCGGGAACCAGGAAAGACAAAGGGCCCCTCTCGGGGCCCTTTGCTTACCACCACAGTCCCCGGGGGGTTTGGGTTGCCCCAAATGCTGGTCCCGGTGGCACACGTGGCTACCGTAGCGAAACCTCCCGTCCCGAACAATCGGTGATCGTCGAAAGTGGGATCGAGGCCGCAATGACCGCTGCACCAATAGGAAGGGCCAGTTGGAAGCTCGCGGTCCATCGTTCCATTGAACGACTACACCGTCTTTTTCTGATCCCACCGCATCGCCTGCTGCATCTACCTTTGGCGTAGTCGTCCCCGGACCCGCATGTGCGCGATTCCCAGCTCATCCACCGCTCCTTCTCGGCCGCACGCATGGGCACGTTCGAACGTGCCGCTTCGGCCGCTCCGGTGCACCCGTTCGCGCTCTACCTCTGGAACATGCGGGTCAGTGCCGCACTGTTGCTGCCGCTGCATGTCTGCGAGGTGGTCCTGCGCAACGCCATTGCCGATGCACTCGCGCTGCAGCACGGTCCGCATTGGCCGTGGCGCCCAGGTCTGCGGGCGAGCCTTCCCGGCGGCGCTTCCGGCTACAACGCGCGTGAAGAGCTCTCTCGCGCCGCTGCCGGGTGCTCCTCGACGCCGTCGGTCGTGTCCACCCTGCGATTCGCCTTCTGGCAGAACATGTTCACGCAGCGGTTCGACCGCAGCCTGTGGCGTCCCACCCTGCACCGCGTCATGCCGGGCACGGCCGCGTTGGGAGCAGTGCACATCGCACGCGCCGCACTGCATGCCGACGTGCAGCGCGTGAGACTGCTGCGCAACCGGATCGCCCACCATGAGCCGGTCTTCATGCGGGATCTGGGCGAGGACCTGGCGACAATGGGAAGAATTGTTCGACTGCGATGCGCACAGGTCGACCAGTGGATGCAACGCCAGGAGACCGTGACACAGCTCCTGCATCAACGGCCGATCTGATGCGGCCGCTGAGGCCTCCTACACCGCAGGCAGCGTGGCCATGTCCCAACGCGGGGTGACCTGCACCTGCGGGGGGTTGTGCTGCCCCGCTTCCAGCCGCAGCGCGCCGGCGAAGGCGATCATCGCGCCGTTGTCGGTGCACAGCGCCGGGCGCGGGAAGCAGACGCGGCCGCCACGGCGGCGGGCCATCTCGTCCAGGCGGGCGCGCAGGCGCCGGTTGGCACCCACGCCACCGGCTACCACCAGCACATCGCAGCCGGCGGCATCGAGCGCGCGGTCGCACTTGATCGCCAGGGTTTCCACCACGGCATCTTCAAAGCCGCGGGCGATATCGGCGCGGGTCTGCTCACTCTGGTCGCTGTCGCGCCAGGCCAGCAAAACCTGGGTCTTCAAGCCGGAGAAGCTGAAATCCAGCCCGGGGCGATCGGTCATCGGCCGGGTGAAGCGGTATTTGCCGGGGGTGCCGCGCTCGGCCAGCGCAGCCAGCTGCGGGCCCCCCGGATACGGCAGGCCCATCAGCTTGGCGGTCTTGTCGAAGGCCTCGCCGGCCGCGTCGTCCAGGGTCTCGCCCAGCAGGCGGTACTGGCCGATCCGGTCCACGGCCACCAGCTGGGTATGGCCACCGGACACCAGCAGCGCCACGAACGGGGCCTCCGGCGGGTCGTCTTCCATCAGCGGGGCCAGCAGATGGCCCTCCATATGGTGGACACCCACCGCCGGCACCTCCAGCGCCCAAGCCAGCGAACGGGCGACACCGGCGCCCACCAGCAGCGCGCCAACCAGCCCCGGGCCGGCGGTGTAGGCCACACCGTCGATGTCCGAGACCTGCATGCCGGCCTCGGCCAGGGTCTGGCGGATCAGCGGCAGCAGCTTGCGCACGTGGTCGCGGCTGGCCAGTTCGGGCACCACCCCACCGTATTCAGCGTGGAGGGCGATCTGGCTGTAGACCGCATGGGCGCGCAGGGCGTCGACACCGGACAAGGCAGTGTCATACACCGCCACGCCGGTCTCATCGCAGGAAGATTCGATACCAAGGACTCGCATAACGCGTATTATGGACCTCTTGAGGCCCGGCAGATGCACCGCCAGCCCATCTGACACCACCCGTGGCCAAGAAGTTTGCCGGGGTGGGTTGCAACTTCTTTTGTCGCCGCTATAATGTGCGGCTCTCACCGGGCGTGACCCGGTTCTACTGTGTCCCGGAGATTCCATGCCCAGCGTTAAAGTCCGCGAGAACGAGCCCTTCGAGTTTGCGCTCCGTCGCTTCAAGCGCACCTGCGAAAAGGCCGGCGTGCTGGCCGAAACCCGCAAGCGCGAGTTCTACGAAAAGCCGACCCAGGAGCGTAAGCGCAAGGCTGCTGCTGCTGTTAAGCGTCAGCTGCGCCGCTCGTCGCGCGACGTCACCAAGCGTCAGCGCCTGTACTGATCGGACGCAACTTCGATGCGGCAGGCTTGTCCTGTCGCGGCGGAGCCGAAGCCGGAACGCGCAAGCGTTACCGGCTTTTTGCGTTCCCGTCCTGAACTATCGATTGCCCCCTCTTCCACCGATACGAGGTGTTCCATGAGCCTGAAGCAGCAGCTCACCGATGACATGAAGGCCGCCATGAAGAGCGGCGAGAAGCACCGCCTGGGCGTGATCCGCCTGATCAACGCGGCGATCAAGCAGAAGGAAGTGGACGAGCGCATCGAGCTGGACGACACCGCCGTTGTTGCCGTGCTGGACAAGATGGTCAAGCAGCGCAAGGACTCGGTCACCCAGTTCGAAGCGGCCAACCGCGAAGACCTGGCGCAGATCGAGCGCGACGAACTGGTGGTCATCGACCAGTACCTGCCCGCCAAGATGGGCGAAGCCGAGATCGTGGCCGCCATCCAGGCCGCCATCGCCGAAACCGGCGCCACCGGCGCGGCCGACATGGGCAAGCTGATGGGCGCACTGAAGCCCAAGCTGGCGGGCCAGGCCGACATGGGCCTGGTGTCCAAGCTGGTCAAGGCGCAGTTGGCAGGCTGAGTTCCCACAGGTAAGGCCCCTCCCTGGGATGGGCCCTACCCGTTGCGCGCGCGGCGGACCACGCCGCGCGTTTCACCCGGTCTTCGAACCGGGGCTGTTAGAAATCCAGGCATGTCTTCGCTGCCACCTTCCCCTGCGCCCGAGCCGGCGCACGACCCTTCCCGCATTCCGCCTCGCCTGCGCAAGTACGTGGACCGGCTCGAACGCAGCTTCCCGGTTGCCGTGGGCAAGCGCTTCGTCGAGGTGGACGTACTGACCCAGGCCGCCTCGGTGTCCTTCTACGCGCTGCTGTCGATGGCACCGCTGCTGGTCCTGCTGCTGTGGCTGACCGCCTCGCTGTATCCGCCGGCACAGCAGGCGCTGATCGCGCAGATCAACGATGTGGCCGGCAGCAGTGCCGCCACCGTGGCCGATACCGTGCTCAAGAACGCCGACAACCAGCCCGATGTGGGCTCGCTGGCCGGGGTGTGGAGCACACTGCTGTTGTTCATCGGTGCCACGGCGGTGTTCGCGCAGCTGCAGAACGCCCTCAACCTGATCTTCAACACCAGCGGCGAGCGCCTGGACGGCATCGTGGCGTGGCTGCGCAAGCGCGTGTTCTCCTTTGGCGTGGTACTGGCGCTGGGCTTCCTGCTGATCCTGTCGATGACCGCCACCACGATGCTGCAGGTGGCCTTCGCGCAGCTGCCCTCGGTGCTGCCGGCCGTGGGCTACCTGACCAGCCTGGCCCTGTACACGGTGGGCTTCGCGTTTCTCTACCACTACCTGCCGGACCGCCGCGTGGCGTGGCGCCAGGCCTTCATCGGCGGCGCGATCACCTCGGCACTGTTCGCGCTGGGCCGCTATGCCATCGGCCTGTACATCGCCACCGTCGCCCCGGGCAGTGCCTATGGCTCGATGGGTGCCCTGGTGATCTCGCTGGTGTGGATCTACTACGCCACGGTGGTGTTCTTCGTGGGCGCCCTGATGACCGCCGTGGTCGATGAGCGGCTGCGCGCCCGTTTTCATCTGGCGCAGGCCGGCATCGCCACGCCCAAACCGGGCGAAGTGGCCGGCAGCTAGTAGACTAGTCCGGTCCCCCGCTGCCCTGCGTGGCCGTTCTCCGGCCGCGCCACCTGCCTGCTGCCCATGGCCCGTATCCCCGACGCATTCATCGATGACCTGCTGGCCCGCTCCGACATCGTCGAGGTGGTGGGCAGCCGCGTGCCGTTGAAGCGCCAGGGCAAGGAGTACGCGGCGCGTTGCCCGTTCCACGACGAGCGCTCGGCCTCGTTCACGGTCTCCCCGACCAAGCAGTTCTATCACTGCTTCGGCTGCGGCGCGCATGGCACCGCGATCAGCTTCCTGATGAACTACGACCGCCTGGAATTCCTCGACGCGGTCGATGAACTGGCCAAGCGCGTCGGCATGGAAGTACCGCGCGATACGCAGCCGCGCACGGCGCAGCAGCAGGATGACAGCCGCGATCTGTACTCGGCGCTGGATGCGGCCACGCGCTTCTTCCAGAAGTCGCTGGAGGGCAGCGACAAGGCCCGTGCCTACCTGGACCAGCGCGGCGTGGACGAAGAGAACCGCACCCGCTTTGCGATCGGCTATGCGCCCGACGGCTACAGCGCGCTGAAGGATGCGCTGGGCAAGGACGAGCGGCGCATGAAGCTGCTCGACCGCGCCGGCCTGTTTTCCAAGAACGACCGCGGGCACGTCTACGACAAGTTCCGCGATCGGGTGATGTTCCCGATCTTCGATCGCCGTGGCCGCGTGATCGCCTATGGCGGGCGGGTCATGGAAAAGGACGATGGCCCCAAGTACCTCAACTCGCCCGAGACGGCGCTGTTCCACAAGGGCCGCGAGCTGTATGGCCTGTGGCAGGTGCGCCAGGCCAACCAGAAGATCGAGCGGCTGATCGTGGTGGAGGGCTACATGGACGTGGTCTCGCTGTTCCAGTTCGGGGTCACCCAGGCGGTGGCCACGCTGGGCACGGCCACCACGCCGGACCATGCCGAGCTGCTGTTCCGCAACGCGCCGGACGTGTTCTTCTGCTTCGATGGCGATGCCGCCGGCCGCCGCGCCGGCTGGCGTGCGCTGGAATCGGTGCTGCCGCGCATGAAGGATGGCCGCCAGGCCTTCTTCCTGTTCCTGCCCGATGGCGAGGACCCGGACACCATCGTGCGCAAGGAAGGCCGCGAGGGCTTCGATGCCCGCCTGCAGCAGGCCACGCCGCTGTCGCAGTTCTTCTTCGACGAGCTCACCCGCGAGGTCAACATGGCCACGCTGGACGGCAAGGCGCGGCTGGCCGAGCGTGCCAAGCCGATGCTGGCGCAGATTCCCGACGGCGCCTTCGGCGACCTGATGAAGCAGCAGCTGACCACACTGACCGGACTCGGTGCCAAACCGGGTGCGGCCACGCCGGTCGCGCGCCCGCCATCGCGCGCGGTTGCCCCGGCGCAGCGGCGCAGCCTGGTGCGCGCGGCCATCGCGATCCTCCTGCAGCAGCCGTCGCTGGCGATGACCCTGGAGGGGCATCACTTCAACGGCCTGCGCCTGCCCGGCGTGGAACTGCTGCTGGAACTGCTGACCCTGGTCGAACAGCGCCCGGACATCAGCACCGGCGCCCTCCTGCAGCACTTCGACGGCCGCGAGGAACAGGAGGCGCTGCACAAGCTGGCCGCGCAGACATTGCCCGGCGACGAGGCGATGTGGACCCAGGAACTGCACGATGCGGTGGCCCAGCTGGAAAAACAGCTGTTGATGCAACGTCTGGATGAGCTTCAGGCAAAGCAGAGCCAGCAGGGTCTGGACGATACTGACAAGTACGAGCTGCGCGAACTGCTCAAGGCGCGCAGCACCATCCGCTTCTGACCGACGGAGCAGCCGTGGCATCCCACATCGCGCGTCCCACCGCATCGATCGTCCGCCGGCTCCGCACCGGCCTCATCGCCGCGCTGCTTGCGCTGGCCCTGCCCGCCTGGTCCGCGTCGCTGCCGTTCGCGCAGCCACGGCCGCAGCTCTATACCGCCGGCCAGCCCAGCGCTGCCGAGCTGCAGCAGGCCGCCGCGGCGGGGGTCACCACGCTGATCGACCTGCGCCAACCCGACGAAGATCGTGGCTTCGATGAGACCGCCGCTGCCGAACGCCTGGGCCTGCGCTATGTCCGCATCCCGGTCGCCGGTGCCGCCGGTCTCACCCCGGCCAATGCGCAGGCACTGCGCACCGCCCTCGCACAGAGCCAGGGCCCGGTCCTGCTCCACTGCGCCTCCGGCAACCGCGTCGGTGCGCTGCTGGCGCTGATGCAGGCGCAGCAGGGCGCGTCCGTCGAAGACGCGCTGCAGTTCGGCCGCGATGCCGGCATGACCTCGCTGGACGCCAGGACCCGCGTCCTGCTCGAACAGGACGCCGCGCGTTGATCCAGCGCGTGTGCCCGCCTCCCCTTCCCCCCACGACAGGAGCATGCCGCGCATGACGCCCTGGTGGTCGCGCCTGCGACCGGACAACTTCACCCTCGCCCTGCTCTGCACCGTGCTGCTGGCTTCGCTGCTGCCCATGCACGGTGCGGCGGCAATGGTGCTCGACGATGTCACCGACGTCGCCATCGCCGCACTGTTCTTCCTGCACGGCGCGCGCCTGCCGCGCGAGTCTATCGTCGCCGGCATGCTGCACTGGCGCCTGCACCTGACCATCCTGGGCTGCACGTTCGTGCTGTTCCCGCTGCTGGGGCTGCTGTTCAAACCGCTGGATGGCTGGCTGCTCACCCCGGAGCTGTACATCGGCGTGCTGTTCCTGTGCGCGCTGCCCTCGACCGTGCAGTCGTCGATTGCCTTCACCTCGATGGCGCGCGGCAACGTGCCGGCGGCCGTGTGCAGTGCCTCGCTGTCGAGCATTCTCGGCGTGTTCCTGACCCCGCTGCTGCTGGCGGTGCTGGCCGGCACCGAGGGCGGCATGCAGAACCCCGTGCACGCCATCGTCAGCATCATGCTGCAGCTGCTGGTGCCCTTCGTGGCCGGCCACCTGCTGCGGCCGTGGATTGCCCGCTGGGTGGAGCGGCAGCGCGCGCTGCTGCGCTACACCGACCAGGGCACCATCCTGCTGGTGGTGTACTCGGCCTTCGGTGAAGCGGTCAGCGAAGGGCTGTGGAGCAAGACGCCGCTGCTGTCCCTGCTCACGGTGGCGATCGTGGCCGCCGTCCTGCTCGGCATCGCCATGCCCACCATCCGCTTCATTGCACGGCGGCTGGGCTTCAACCGCGAAGACGAGATCACCATCCTGTTCTGCGGCTCCAAGAAAAGCCTGGCCACCGGCGTGCCGATCGCCAAGGTCCTGTTCGCCGGCGGCAGCCTCGGCGCGATCGTGCTGCCGATCATGATCTACCACCAGATCCAGCTGATCGTCTGCGCGATGATCGCGCAGCGGTATGCGCGGGATCCAGTAGTGAAACCCGCACCGCTGGAGTGACGCGGCAACACGGATATGTGGCGATGCGTTGGCAGGGTCGCTTCCCAAACGACCCTCGCCGCTGCTTCAGTCCCTCACGGCCGCTGCGATCTGCTGCAACACGAGGGCTTTGCGCTCCACGTCTCCGTCGCCCGTGGCAATCAATGTGTAGACCTTGTCTTCCCCAGCCCAGACCAGCGTTGCTCGGCTGCGCCCTTGGCCATCAACCGTCATCTCGATCTGCCCCGGGTTGCCGTTGATAGCGGTGTTCTGTGCCTCAACGAAGGCCTCGATCACACCTCCAGGGACGCGGAAATTCTCTTCATTGAACTCCACGATTCCGACGTCATTGACCCGATAGAAACGGGACAGTCCGGAGGATTTCAGCCCTTCAATGGCACCTGTAGGCGTCATGCCGATCGCTTCTGCAGCGCCCAGCGGCGTCTTCTGCAGATCGCTTGGTGGATTCGGCAGCCGCTGACGCAGGATCGCATCTGATCGCCATACCTTCGGCAGCGCCATGATGAGCGCTCGTTGGGATGGAATAGTGCCCTTTGGCACCCGCACCACGCCCGAGCGACTGCGTTGGATCTGCTCACGAAAGTGCTTCTTGACTGGCTCGGGAGCGTCCAGTTCGGCCAATGGGATCAGGCGATAGACGCCTTCTTCAAGGCTTCGTGCTGCGCCTTGTGCGTCATCCTTCTCGGCTGCCCGCATCGCGCGATCGCTCAGCCATTGGCCAACGACGTCGATCTGCTCCGGTGATGCGTCTGTTGATCCCGCCGGCAGAACGATGGCGAGCAATATGATTGCCAGGTTCATTCTCAATGTGACCAGGCTCAGTCCGAGAATCCTCGTTGGATGCACCCGCTTCTCCTCATGCGTAAGCGAGTCAACTCGCGACCTCTGTATAGGCCAGGAGTCGTGTGAGGAAATGCGACACCGGTTCTGTTTCAAGCCGTTGAATCGAGGAGTACAGGGTAGCGCGGCGTTCTCCGACAGCGACTGCGAGACGATAGCGACGCTCGGTAGGGTCGCTTCCAGCCGACCGGTACCGCGCGGCCAGCGTCAGCGGTCGGTCAACGTGCCTACGCTCAAGCTGGGCATCCACACCACGACATCGTAGGACCGATCCGGGTCGGTGCTGACAATGGGCTCGCGAGGCGGTCGATCGGCCAGCTTGAGCGCGCGGCAGGAGCTGATGCAACCCCAGAAATGGCCACGCAGTGCTTCCAGACGCACGCTGTACAGCGGCAGGTCAAGCAGGTACGCGGACATGGGACGTTGGAACTCCGTCGGCGCATCTGACGGTGGGCTTCGCATCGCGTGCACGTTCCCGGTCAGCACCAGCATCCGCGCATCGGTGGGTAGTGCGTTGAACTGTTGGCGCAGGTGCAGGGCCATCGCAGCATCGCGTTGCTCGCTGCTGCCGGCCGAACCGGTTTCCATGTCGTAGCCGGCCACACCCACATCGCGCCCCTGTATGCGCAGCGTTCGCAGGGTTTCGATCAGCGCCAGCATGTCGCGGCTGCGTCGTCCGTCGTGCTGGTCGTTCTTCACTGTCCAGAAGGGCGAGGTGCGCAGTGCCTCGCGCGCTGCGGCGTCGCCGTTGGAGCGCAGGTACCGCGCCAGCGCCGCGTTCTCGCTCATCGGCAGCTCCAACCCCAGCCGCACGGGCGCGTTGTCGCGGCTGTACCGTTCCACCAGGTCGGCCACCAGCAGCGGCGTTTCAGCGGTGCCGTGGTATTCGCCCAGCACCACCAGCCGGTGGTTGCCGGCCAGGGTCACGATCTGCGCAGCGGTCTCATCGACCCCGTCTGCCGGTGCGGCAGCGGCGGTACCGAACATCATTGAAGCCGCCATCACGGCCATCCAGAGCCATCGTTTCATGCCGTCACTTCCTGTGGAGTCATGAAAGCAGTGGCGACGCGCTGGCTGGTTTCAAGGCCGGTGCAGGAGGCTCACAGGAACGGCAGCATCCAGTGATCCACCATCAGGAAGGCGAACAGCGCCATCAGGTAGACGATGGAGTAGCCGAACATCTTCATCGAGAACAGTTCGTCCGGCGGGTTCAGCATGCGCCAGGCGTACCAGAGGAAGACGGCGTTGAGCACTACGGCCCCGCCCAGGTAGAACAGGCCGCTCATGCCCACCACCACCGGCAGGAGGCTGACGATGGCCAGCGCGATCGAGTACGCCATGATCGACTTGCGGGTGTACACCACGCCGTGGGTCACAGGCAGCATCGGAATCTCGGCCTTGGCGTAGTCTTCGCGACGGAAGATCGCCAGCGCCCAGAAATGCGGCGGGGTCCAGATGAAGATGATCAGCACCAGCAGCGACGCATAGGCCCAGTCCCACGGCCCCTGCATGCCGGTCACCGCCGCCCAGCCCAGCATCGGCGGGGTGGCGCCGGCGAGGCCGCCGATCACGATGTTCTGTGAGGTCGCACGCTTGAGGTACACGGTGTAGATCACCGCATAGCCGATCAGCGAGGCGAAGGTCAGCACCGCGGTGATGACGTTGACCCACACGATCAGGATCGTCATCGACAACGCGATCAGCAGGCCGGCGAACACCAGCACCTGCCACGGCTTGACCTTGCCGACCACCAGCGGGCGCCACGAGGTGCGCGCCATCTGCGCATCGATGTGCGCATCCAGCAGCTGGTTGATCGCAGCGGCTGCGGAGGCGGCCAGCCAGATGCCCAGGAAGCCCAGCGCGCCGTCGAGCGCCTGCTGGGCGGTGGGCAGCCCCGGAATGGCCAGGAACATGCCCACCAGGGCGGTGAACACGATCAGGGCGACGACCTTGGGTTTGGTCAGGTCCCAGTATTGGCGGTAGTTGCTCAGCATGTCGTCAGCCCACCGTGCCCGGTGCAACGGCCGTGGGCCGGCCCGCGGCATCCGGCGCGCGCAGGCGCGCCAGCAGCGTCACCAGCACGAACAGCAGCGCGACGGCGCCGCCGCTGTGTGCGACTGCCACTTCCAGCGGCACGGCCAGCTTCACGTTGAGGATGCCCAGGGTGATCTGCAGGGCAACCAGCAGGCCCAGCGCGCTCGCCCAGCCGCGCATGCTCGGCAGGCGGAACAGCCGTACCGACAGCCACAGCAGATAGAGACCCACCACGATGGCCATCAGGCGATGTGCCATCTGGATGGCGATGCGCGACGCACCGTCGAGCACGCCCCCTTCGTAATCCACGCCGATGCCACGCCAGAGGGTGAAGCCTTCGCTGAAGTTGTGCGGTGGCCACCATTGGCTCACGCAGCGCGGGAAGTTGTCCAGCGAAGCGCTGCCGCCGCCGCAGGCGAGCGCGGCGTAGTTGGCGCTGACCCAGCCGCCCAGTGCGATCTGCAGCACCAGCAGGGCCACGCCGAGGCGGATCAACCACGTCAGCTTCGGCGCCTCGGCCAGGGTGATGGGCATGTGCGTGGCGCGCCACGCCATCCACACCAGCAGCCCGAACATCAGCATGCCGCCCAACAGATGCCCCATCACCACGATGGGCTTGAGCAGCCAGGTCACCGTCCACATGCCCAGCAGTGCCTGGAAGATCACCACGGCCAGGGTCAGCAGTGCCACGCGTGCAAGATCGCTGTTGGTCCAGCGCCACGCCGCCACCAGCAGGATCACCTCGCCGATCAGCGCGATGATGCTCGCTGGAACATGCATGCCCATCATGTACAGCGGTATGCCGGTGGCCACCAGCACGCAGGCGGTCACCACCGCGGTGCTTCCCCAGCGGCGGCGACGCGTGGCCAGCAGGGCCAGGGTCAGGATCTCGATGCCCAACGCGCCCGCGAGGAAACGGTGGACCTGCTCGCGCCATGCCTTGTGGGTTTCCAGCGGACGGATCTTCGCCGCCTCGTGGCCGATGACTTCCTCGGCATGCTGCGGCCAGGTGACGCGGCCATAACAGGTCGGCCAGTCCGGACAGCTCAGGCCGGCATCGGACAGGCGCACGAACGATCCGAACATGATCGTGCTGGCCGTCATGATCAGGGCGAACCACGCCAGACGGTGGAAATTGCGATGCAGCGCCGGGCGCGCGGTGGGGTTCATCAAACGGAACTCACTTCAGTTTCAACAGCGTGGCCATGTCCTTGCGCAGACCGGCCAATGCGAATCCCGGCGCATACCGCATGATCACGAAACCGTTGGGGTCGATCACATAGACAGGCGTGCCGGCGGCGTCATCCACGGCGGGCAAGGCGGCACGCAGGTCCGGCTGGGCGCGCAGCACGCGTAGCGCGGGCAGGCCCTGGACCTCGGCCGGCGGCGTGCCCAGCCACAGGATCTCGACATTATCGGCCTTATGGCCGAACAGCTGCCACACCTTGCCCAATCCCTGCGACAAAGTGACGCACTCGGCGGCGCAGCCTTCGGCCGGTGCCACCAGGATGCGCCACGTGCGCGCCTGCGGATTCCACGGGTAGGGCTGGCCATCGGCAAGCGTGGGCGGCCGGGCCACCAGATCCACCGGCGGCGCGAGGATCTGCCCGGTGTTGCGATGGGCGGTGGGCTGCCAGCCGGAGAAACGCAGGACGCCGGCCAGCGCCATTACCCCGAAGAACAGGCCGAACAGGGCGATCAGGGTCCAGCGACCGCGATTGCGGGCGTTGAGCTGTTCCTGCGTGGTGGCATTCATGCGTCGGATTTTCTCATGGAAGGAGGAAGCGTGCCGGGCCGGCGCGCGGGACTAGGGGCCGGCCGCCCCGGCCGGACGCCGGCGGCGGCGCCATTCGAGCAGCACGGCAACCACCAGCACGGTCAGGGCCAGACCGAACCACTGCACGGCGTAGCCGAGGTGGCGGCTTGGCGGCAGGGTGTTGGGCAGCAGCTCCAGATCGCGCGCATGGCCGCCGGGCAGTGCCGGGTCCAGCCGCAGCACGCGCGCGGGGAGGCTGTTGCGCGGCAGGGACAGCGCAACCGCCACCTCGTCCGGCGGCATCCGGCTGGCCAGCCAGACGTTTGCCTGCTGCGTGGGCGACATCGCCGGGCCGAGCGCCAGGCCGGCGGCGGGCGGCGGCGCGAGGAGGCCGGCCAGCTGCACGTGGTCCCCGCGCAGCGCGACGGTGGGCACGGTGCGGTCGGGTGGCATCGGCAGCCAGCCCAGGTCGATCAGCACCAGCGCACCGGCATCGCTGCGGAACGGCTGGTAGACCTTGATGCCGGCGCGGCCCTTGCGCATCTGGTTGTCGAGCAGCAGCGCCGCGGGAAGAAAGCGCCCGGCATCGACCACCCAGCGCAGCTGTGGCGGCGCGGCGAGCGCCTCGGCAAGGGTCAGGGCCTGCGCGCGGGCGGGCGCCTGCTGGGCCAGCAGCGCCTGTTTCTCGTGCATCCGCTGCAGTTGCCAGTGGCCGAGGAAGCAGAACAGGGCGATGGTCGCCAGCGCCGCGATCCAGCCCACCAGGCGTGTGTGCTGGCGCATCATGACAACGCCGGCAAAACGCGGTCAGATAGGCCACCCCGCCCTGCCATCGAGCCGCGCATGAATGATTCGTTGAAGACCCTGCTGGTAATCGCGTTTCTGATCGTCATCGTCTGGAATCTGGGCGCGGGACTGTATTACCTGTTGGTCGATCGCGGCCAGACCAAGCGAACCGTCAACGCCCTTACGCGCCGCATCGCGGTGTCGGTGGCGTTGTTCCTGCTGGTGGTCATCGGCATCTACAGCGGCTGGATCAAGCCCCACGGCATCGGTGGCTGATGCCGCGTCGCACCGACGCGGCATCCCGTCGCTGCGACGCTACAGCACGTAGACGAACAGGAACAGCATCAGCCACACCACATCGACGAAGTGCCAGTACCACGCGGCCGCTTCGAAGCCGAAGTGGTTGTCGCGGGTGAAGTGGCCCTTCGCAGAGCGCAGCCACATCACCACCAGCATGATCGTGCCCAGCAGCACATGCGCACCGTGGAAGCCGGTGAGCATGAAGAAGGTCGAGCCGTAGATGCCCGAGCCGAGCGTCAGGTTGAGCTCCTTGTAGGCATGGATGTACTCCTCGGCCTGCAGGGTCAGGAAGAACGCGCCCAGCAGCACGGTGATGCCCAGCCACACCAGCAGCTGGCGGCGGTGACCGGCCTTGAGGGCATGGTGGGCGATGGTCAGGGTCACGCCGGAGGTCAGCAGGATCAGCGTGTTGATCAGCGGCAGGCCCCACGCCGGGATCGTCTGGAAATGACCGCCGATGCTGCCCGGGCCGTTGGTCGGCCAGGCCGCCGAGTAGCCGTCCCAGAGCAGTTCGTTGGTCATCACGCCGTCGCCCTCGCCGCCCAGCCACGGCAGGCCCAGGTTGCGGGTGTAGAACAGCGCGCCGAAGAAGGCGCCGAAGAACATCACTTCGGAGAAGATGAACCACACCATGCCCATGCGGAACGAGCCGTCGACCTGGCGGTTGTAGTTGCCCGCCTGTGATTCGCGCACCACGTCGCTGAACCACCAGAACAGGGTCAGCACCAGCATGGCCAGGCCCGCGTAGAAGGTCCACTTGCCCCAACCGGAATCGTTGAGCCAACTGGCCACACCGACCATCGTCACCATCATCGCGATGGAGCCGATGAACGGCCACTTGCTGTGCGTGGGCACGAAGTACACGTTGGCATCGGGGCTTTGCTGGGCCATGAGTCTGTGTCCGGGTACGTATCAGGGAGCCGACCGCGCGGTGGCCGGCGGTGTCGCCGGGGCCAGCTGCGCGGACAGTGCGTCGTTCTTGTAGAAGGTGTAGGACAGCGTGATCGTGGTGACGTTGGCGGGCAGGTCCGGGTCGACGATGAAGCGCACCGGCATGTCGCGCTTCTCACCGGCCTGCAGGGTCTGGGCAGTGAAGCAGAAGCACTCGGTCTTGCTGAAATAGCCCGATGCCTTGGCCGGCGCCACCGACGGCACCGCGCTGCCCACCAGCGCGCGATCGCTGTCGTTGCGCGCGTAGTACAGCGCCTCGTTGAGCTCGCCGGGCACAACGTCCATCGTCAGCTGTTCGGGATGGAACGACCACGGCAATTTGGAATTCACCCCGCCATCGAACTCCACGCGCACCGTACGCTTGCTCCCGGCGGTGGTGGCCGCCGCTGCGCCCGGGCCGCGCTCCAGGCGCACGCCGAACACCTTCTCGCAGGCGATGCGGTACAGCGGCACAAGCGAGAAGGTCAGCACGAACACCGCCACCGCCACCCCGATCAGCCGGGGCAGGCCCGCGTGCCGCGCAGGCGGGGTGGGGCGTTCGTCGCTCATCGCCCGATCACCCCACTGAGGATGAAGCCCACATAGACCAGCACCGCCACGCCGCCCACCATCCATGCGGTGCGTTGTGCGCGGCGGCGGCGCAGGGCCAGGTCATTGATGTCGTGCGGAGGCGTGTGCATGGCAACCTCAGTGGGTGATGTCATCGTGGGCCAGATCGCCCGGGCGGATGACCGGCGGCACGGTGAAGGTATGCGCCGGTGCCGGTGACGGAATCGTCCATTCCAGACCCCGCGCGCCTTCCCAGGAGCGGTCGGCTGCCTTCTCGCCGTTGCGCAGCGACACGATCAGGATCGCGGCCATCATGAACGGCGTGGCAAACATGCCGAACGCACCGATCGTGCTGATCAGGTTCCAGTCGGCGAAGGCCACGCTGTAATCCGGGATGCGGCGCGGCATGCCGGCCAAGCCAAGGAAGTGCTGCGGGAAGAACAGCAGGTTGACGAACACGATCGTCCACCAGAAGTGGACCTTGGCCCACGTCTCGTTGTACATGCGCCCGGTCCACTTCGGCCACCAGTAGTACACCGCGCCGATCAGCGCGAACACCGCGCCGGTGACCAGCACGTAGTGGAAATGCGCCACCACGAAGTAGGTGTCGTGATACTGGAAGTCGGCCACCACGATCGCCAGCATCAGGCCGGAGAAGCCACCGATGGTGAACAGGATCACGAAGGCCACCGCCCACAGCATCGGCGCTTCGAAGGTGAGCGAACCGCGCCACATGGTGCTGACCCAGTTGAACACCTTCACCCCGGTGGGGATGGAGATCAGCATGGTGGCGAACATGAAGTAGATTTCGCCGCCCAGTGGCATGCCCACGGTGAACATGTGGTGGGCCCAGACGATGAACGACAGGAAGGCGATTGCCGCCACCGCGTACACCATCGCCTGATAGCCGAACAGCGGCTTGCGGCTGAAGGTGGGGATGATCTCGCTGACCACGCCGAAGGCCGGCAGGATCATGATGTACACCTCCGGGTGCCCGAAGAACCAGAAGATGTGCTGGAACATCACCGGATCGCCGCCACCGGCCGCGTTGAAGAAGCTGGTGCCGAAGAACTTGTCGGTCAGCAGCATGGTCACCGCACCGGCCAGCACCGGCATCACCGCGATCAGCAGGAATGCGGTGATCAGCCAGGACCAGCAGAAGATCGGCATCTTCAGCAGGTCGATGCCCGGCGCGCGCATGTTCAGCACGGTGGCGATGATGTTGATCGCGCCCATGATCGAACTGATGCCGGCCACGTGGATGGCGAACACGGTGAAGGCGACGTTGTAGCCGCCCTGCAGCGACAGCGGCGGGTACAGCGTCCAGCCGCCGGCGGGCGCGCCGCCGGGCAGCAGGAAGGTCAGCAGCAGCAGGCTGAAGGCCACCGGCAGCAGCCAGAACGACCAGTTGTTCATGCGTGGCAGCGCCATGTCCGGCGCGCCGATCTGCAACGGAATCATCCAGTTGGCCAGGCCAACGAAGGCCGGCATCACGCCGCCGAAGATCATCACCAGCGCATGCACTGTGGTGAGCTGGTTGAAGGTCTCCGGTTTGACGAACTGCAGACCCGGCTGCATCAGTTCGGCGCGGATGATCACGCTCATCGCCGCGCCGATGATGAACATGATGAAGCTGAAGAGCAGGTAGAGCGTGCCGATGTCCTTGTGGTTGGTCGAGAAGAACCAACGCTCGAAGAAGCTCTGCTGATGCCCGTGGTGCCCGTCGTGGTCAACTGCGGAATGCGCCATCGCAACTACACCTCACTGGATCCGGTGGTACCCCCGCCCGCCGGCTGGCGGACGCGGCTCGATTTCAGGCGTTGCTGTCTGCTGCGGCCGGTGCGGCCGGTGCCGTGGGTTCGGCGGCAGGTGCCGGTTCGGCCTCGGCCGGTGCCGCCGCAGGCGTCTGCGCTGCCGGCGCCGGTGCGGGCTTGCGCGAGGCCAGCCATTTCTGGAAGTCCTCCTTGGACACCGCCTCGACCACGATCGGCATGAAGCCGTGGTCCTTGCCGCACAGCTCGGCACACTGGCCGCGATACACGCCGGGCGTTTCGATGTTGGTCCAGGCTTCGTTGATGAACCCGGGAATGGCGTCCTGCTTCCACCCCAGTGCGGGCACCCACCAGGCGTGGATGACGTCATCGGAAGTGATGACGAAGCGGACCTTGGTATCCACCGGCAGCACCAGCCGGTTGTCCACGTCCAGCAGATAGTGCGGATGGGACTCGCGGGTGGGCACCTTGCCGCTCTGCCGCATGCGGTCGGACTCGCGGTCCAGGCGGCTGGTGAAGGCCACATCCTCCCCGAGATACTCGTACTTCCACATCCACTGGTAGCCGGTGACCTTGACGGTCATCTCCGAATCCCGGGTGTCGTAGAACTTGATCAGGTTGGCCGTGGCCGGCCACGCCATCACCACCAGGATGATCACCGGGATCACTGTCCAGATCACTTCGGCCCTGGTGTTGTGGCTGAACTGGGCCGCGACGGCGCCCTTGGACTTACGGAACTTGAAGATGGCGTAGAACATCGCGCCAAAGACCAGCACCCCGATCACGGTACAGACCCACAGCGAGAACAGGTTGGATTCCCACGCCAACCGCGAGCTCTGGGTCACCCCTTTGCCCATGTTCAACTGCCACGGTTTGGGGTCGGCCGCCTGGGCCAACGCCATCGCGGGCGCCAGCAGCGCCGCCCCGCACATGCCTGACTTTCCGAACGTCCCGCCCCACTTTCTGCATTGCTTCATTGCCTAGACCCTTAGCGTCGTCGGTTGCAGCCATCGCTGGCCGCGAGCAAGCCTTCTAGTTTCTGAGCCAGTGCCTGGCGTTCGACCGGTGCGAGGAAACGTCCCACCGCCACCTGCCGACCACTGGACACCAGTCGGACCCCCTCATCGTCGGCGACCAGCGTCACCCAGTACGGGTGGGCGCTGAACACCGGCGACTGCCCGGGTACGGGGATGACCTCCACGCACCCCGGCACTACCCGGATCTCTTCCTGCCGCTCTCCACTGCGCCACAACGCACGCAGTGCCACTGCCAGCAACAGGCTGTACAGCAGCGCGAAGAGGGGAGCGAACACGTTGCCGGCAAACCAGCCCAGGCCGGCCACCACCCCCATCGCACCCGCCAACACGGCAAACAACAGGACGAACTGCCGGGCATCGAGCGCCCGTGGGGGACGCAGCCGCAGTTGCGTTCCTGATCCGTCCGGAGCTGACAGCACCTCGATCATGTCGCAACCGCGTTTTTTCCTGCCGCGGGAAACGTCCCGATGGTAGCCCTGCTTTCCAGCGAGCCGCAAGGGTCCATTCACAGTTTCAGAAATGGTGCAATACAGCATTGGACCGGCGGCGGTTTTGACGAAAACGGCACACTATTGGCGACCCCGGTTGGATCGGCGGAATCCCGCTGTATGAAAGGCTATGGCGTACGCCGCGCAACGCCGTGAAAGCGGTTGATGCGACCGAAAAACGATTAAAATGGTCAAGTTCTCCACGAGCCGATCGGCATGACCGCACCTTCCGCGCTTCCCCCCGCACCGGCCTCGTCCGGCGCCCGCCCGCCCCTGCTCTCACCCGAGCTGCCGGCGGTTCCCAACCCGTTCCGCCAGGCCATCACCGATGCCTGGATGAAGGACGAAGCCAGCCACGTGCGCGAGCTGCTGGAGCAGGCCCGCCTGCCGGCGGCCGAGCAGGCGCAGGTGCAGGCCACCGCCGCCGACCTGGTCGCCCGCGTGCGCGTGCGCGCCAAGGACCAGGGCGCGATCGAAGCCTTCATGCGCCAGTACGACCTGGGCAGCGAGGAAGGCGTGCTGCTGATGTGCGTGGCCGAAGCGCTGCTGCGCATTCCGGACCAGACCACCGCCGACAAGCTGATCCGCGACAAGCTCGGCGATGCCGACTGGAAGAAGCACATGGGCGGCAGCGACTCGGTGCTGGTCAATGCCTCCACCTGGGGGCTGATGCTGACCGGCCGCCTGGTGCAGATCAACGACGCCACCCGCGCCGACGTGCCGGGCGCATTCGCGCGCCTGATCGGCCGTGTCGGTGAGCCGGTGATCCGCCTGGCCGTGCGCCAGGCCATGAAGATCATGGGCCACCAGTTCGTCATGGGCCGCACCATCGACGAAGCGCTGTCGCGTTCGCACAAGGGCGACAACGCCAGCTACCGCTATTCGTTCGACATGCTCGGCGAAGGCGCGCTGACCATGAAGGACGCCAAGCGCTACCTGGAAGACTACCGCCGCGCGATCCACTCCATCGGCGGCGATCACAAGGCGCGTGGCGGCCGCCCGGATGGCGACGTCAATGCCGCGCCGGGCATCTCGATCAAGCTGTCGGCGCTGTATCCGCGCTACGAGCACGCCAAGCGTGCACGGGTGATGGCCGACCTGGTGCCGGGCGTGCTGGAACTGGCGCAGCTGGCCAGGTCGTATGGCATCGGCTGCACCGTGGATGCCGAGGAAACCGACCGCCTGGAACTGTCGCTGGACATCATCGAAGCAGTCGTGAGCGATGCCTCGCTGGCCGGTTGGGAAGGCTTCGGCGTGGTCGTGCAGGCGTACCAGAAGCGCACCCCGTACACGATCGATTACCTGGCCGATCTGGCCCGTCGCATCGGTCGTCGCCTGCAGGTGCGCCTGGTCAAGGGTGCGTACTGGGATGCGGAGATCAAGCGCGCGCAGATCGAGGGTCTGCCGGCCTACCCGGTGTTCACCCGCAAGCAGAACACCGACGTGTCCTACCTGGCATGCGCGCAGCGTCTGTTCACGCATGCCGACGCGATCTACCCGATGTTCGCCACGCACAACGCGCACACCATCGCGGCGGTGAAGGCGATCGCCAAGGGTGGCCAGTACGAGCACCAGAAGCTGCACGGCATGGGCGATGACCTGTACGCCGAAGTGGTGCCGGCCGACCGCCTGAATGTGCCGTGCCGTGTGTATGCACCGGTCGGTTCGCACGAAGACCTGCTGCCTTACCTGGTGCGGCGTCTTCTCGAGAACGGTGCCAACTCCAGCTTCGTCAACCGCATCACCGACGACAGCGTGGCCATCGACGACCTGATCCGCGATCCGGTCGAAGCGGTGTCCTCGTTCGCGTCCATCCCGCATCCGAAAATCCCGCTGCCGGTCGATCTGCTGCGCAGCCAGAACCATGACAGGAAGAACTCAATGGGCGTCAATCTCGCCAACGACAACGATCTGCGTGCACTGGCCGCGCAGCTCAACGCGGCCGTGAAGCCGTGGCAGGCCGCACCGCTGGTGCCGGGTGCGCAGCCGACCGGCGCGCTGTTGAACGTGGTCAACCCGGCCGACACCCGCGAGGTCGTCGGCCAGTGGCAGCCGGCCGACAGCGCCACCGTGGAGAAGGCGCTGGCCAACGCCGTGGCCGCGCAGCCGCAGTGGAACCGCACCCCGGCCGCCAGCCGCGCGGCGATCCTGGAGCACGCCGCCGACCAGCTGGAAACGCGTCTGCCGGAGTTCATGGCGCTGTGCGTGAAGGAAGCCGGCAAGAGCCTGCCCGACGGCATCGCCGAAGTGCGTGAAGCGGTCGACTTCCTGCGCTATTACGCCAAGCAGGCGCGCGAGCAGTTCGGCCATGCCGAGAAGCTGCCGAGCCCGACCGGTGAATCCAACGAACTGCAGCTGCACGGCCGCGGCGTGTTCGTCTGCATCAGCCCGTGGAACTTCCCGCTGGCGATCTTCCTGGGCCAGGTCAGCGCCGCGCTGGCCGCCGGCAACAGTGTGATCGCCAAGCCCGCCGAACAGACCAACCTGATCGGCTACTACGCGGTGAAGCTGCTGCTCGAGGCCGGCGTGCCCGAGGGCGTGCTGCAGTTCCTGCCGGGCGACGGTGCCACCGTCGGTGCCGCCCTCACCGCCGATCCGCGCGTGGCCGGCGTGGCCTTCACCGGTTCCACCGACACGGCCCGCGCGATCAACCGCGCGATGGCCGCGCGCGATGCCGCCATCGGCGTGCTGATCGCCGAGACCGGTGGCCAGAACGCCTTCATTGCCGACTCCTCGGCGTTGCCGGAACAGCTGGTCAAGGACGCCATCGGTTCGGCCTTCACGTCTGCTGGCCAGCGCTGCTCGGCCGCGCGCGTGCTGTTCGTGCAGGACGACATCGCCGACAAGGTGATGACCATGCTGGCCGGTGCGATGGCCGAGCTGAAGGTCGGCGACCCGGGCCTGCTGTCCACCGACGTCGGCCCGGTGATCGATGCCGACGCGCTGCAGATCCTGCAGGACCATGCCGTGCGCATGGAGAAGGACGCCCGCCTGATCGCCGCCGCCGCGCTCAGCGACGCCACCGCGCATGGCACCTTCTTTGCGCCGCGTGCCTACGAGCTGAAGAACCTTGACCAGCTGCACAAGGAAATCTTCGGGCCGGTGCTGCACGTGATCCGCTGGAAGGGCGACCAGCTCGATGCGGTGATCGACCAGATCAACGCCACCGGCTACGGCCTGACGCTTGGCGTGCATTCGCGCATCGACGAGACCGTCGACCGCATTTCCTCGCGTGTGAACGTGGGCAATGTGTACGTCAACCGCAACCAGATCGGTGCGGTGGTCGGCGTGCAGCCGTTCGGCGGCCAGGGCCTGTCCGGCACCGGTCCCAAGGCCGGCGGCCCGCACTACCTGCTGCGCTTCGCCACCGAAAAGACCGTCACCGTGAACACCACGGCGGCCGGTGGCAACGCCTCGCTGCTGACCCTGGGCGATTGATCGCCCGCGTCACGCAGTAAACGAAAAACCCCGCGAAAGCGGGGTTTTTTGTAGGTCACTCGGCCTCGATCGATTCGATCTCGTCGCGCATCAGCAGTTCGTTGCCCATGTAGCGCTCGAACTTGATGCGGCCGAAGCCGGCCGCGTACCAGGCTTCGATACGGTTGTCTTCGAAGGTCGCCGTGACATGACAGGTGTCCTTGAAGGTGCGCGGCTGGAAGCCCACCTCCGCCTCCACATCCTCGAAGCCCACGAAGGTGTAGTCGGAGAACCCGTCGTAGTCGAGCGGCTCGACGGTTTCCTCGACGTGGTGGGTGCGCTGGCCCTTGCCGGTGAGCTCGAAACGATCGCCCGGCTTGGCGCTGGCCGGGAAGGTCGGCGCAGGCGTGAAGATGTCGGTCATCACCGGCTTGGACGCGTCGCCGCCCCACGCGGAGATGCCGAAACGCTCCTGGCCGAGGAACTGGCGGCCGCTGGCATCGTAGTAGCTCGCGGTACCGACGCCACCGCCGGCGCTGTTGACCCGGATCGCATTCTGACCGGCGAACGTGGCCTTCTCGATGGTCAGCGTTTCATCGCCGTTGGACCACTGCAGGCCAGGCGTGAGAGTGAAGCAGCTGGCGAAATCGCCGGCCAGTGCAGGGGCCGACAGTGCGGCCAGGCCCAGGGCGAGGGCGGAACGAAGCGCGAGAGGCGACATGTACAGATCCTTGTCAAACGTCATTGACCCACGCGGTGCGTGGGTGGGTGCGGGATTGTACGCGCTGCATCTTGCAGCACTGCACGGAAAGCACCGTGCCCCGGGCCAAAGCCGTGGCAGAATCCGGCCATGCGCCTGCCTTCCCCGCTGCTGTCGCTTCTGCTGGTCCTGATGCACGCGCCTGCTGCACAGGCCGGGCCAGCACCGGAGCGTGCGCTGGTGTTCACCCGTACGGTGGAGTACGGCCACGAGTCCATCCCTGCCGCCGTGGCCGCGCTGCAACGCGTCGCCACGGCCGAGGGCATGCAGGCCGACCACAGCGAGAACGCCGCCGACTTCACCGCCGCCAATCTGGCGCGCTACCGCGTGGTGGTGTTTGCCAGCACCACCGGCGACGTGCTCGATGACCAGCAGCAGGCCGCGCTGGAAGGCTTCATCCGCGGCGGAGGTGGTTTTGTCGGCCTGCATGCCGCTGCCGATACCGAGTACGACTGGCCGTGGTACGGCCGCCTGGTGGGCGCGTACTTCCATTCGCATCCCCCCGGCCTGCAGACCAGCCGCGTGCAGCCCGAACGCGATGGCCGCGTGCGTGGTGCGCCGTGGGCGGTGCACGACGAGCTGTACAACTATCGCGACACGCCGCGCGGGCGCGTGCAGGTGGTCGCCACGGTGGACGAACGCCTGTACGACGGCGGCCGCATGGGGAGCGACCACCCGATCACCTGGTGCCATCCCTTCGACGGCGGCCGCAGCTGGTACACCGGGCTGGGCCACGACGAGGCGATGTATCGGTTGCCGGCGTTCGTGGCGCAGGTGCGGCAGGGACTGCGCTACGCGGCCGGTCGCTCAGCGCACTGCTGAGGCCATCGCCTGTGCCTGCAGCCAGGCGCGCGCGGCCTCCTCCCAGTGCTGCCCGTCGAAACGGTGGATCTCCAGCGTCGCCAGATCCACGCCGTCCACGCAACGCAGGTTGATCACCCACGCCGTAGGCGCGAGCCGCGGATGACTGAACGGCGCCGCCCCGCAGCGGTGGCAGAAGTAGTGCGTGGCGGTACGCGTGCCGAACGCATAGGTGGACAACGCGTCGTTGCCCTCGATCAGCTGGAAGTGCGCATCCGCGCAACCGACCCAGATCGCACCCCGCTGATGGCAGAGCGAGCAGTTGCACGCGAAGGCGCGCAGCGACGGTGCCTGGAAGGCGAACCGCACCGCACCGCAGTGGCAGGCGCCGGACCATGTGGAGAGGGTCATCGCACACCTCCCACCGACGGCGCCGGCTGCAGATGCGCGTACCCGGCCGCACGCACGAAGTCGTCGCGGTGCCAGACCTGCCCGTTCACCGCCCAATGACCCTCGGCGACGTCCTCGATCACGATCGAGGTGATCAGCCGGCGCGGGTCGTCGGCGGCCACACTTGTTGCAATGGCCTGGTGCACGGCATGCGCATAGGCGGCGCGACGCTCGGCATCGAGCACGCCGGCCGGCGCCCGTATGTGGACCTGGCAGGGAATGGCATCGGCGAGCGGGTCGCGACCGCCGCACGTCCACTGCCCCGGTGCGGTGTGCTCCAGCATCACCCAGCACAACGCCTGCTGGCGCGGGTCGTTGCCCAGCCCGCAGGCGCGCACGGCAGCGGTATGGACGGCCTGCAGCAGCCGCGCGCAGCGGGCGGCATCGAAGGCGGTGGCGGGCAGGCGCAGGGTGATGTTCGGCATGTGGGGGACCGCAGAGGAGAGGCCCTCATTGAATCTCCGCGCGGCTGCGGCCACCATCGACTGATTCGACATCTTTCGTGCGGAATCGGCCAATGCAGGATTTCACCGTCATCGTGCTCCCCGGCGCCTTTGCGTCCAGTGTCGCGCTGAGCGTGGACATGCTCTCCACGGCCGCCACGCTGGCGCCGCGACTGGGCCTGCCGGCACCCCGCTGGCAGATCTGCAGTGCCACGCGCGGCCCGGTCCGGCTCGGCGACCACCTGCAGCTGCGTGCGCAGCCACTGCCGCGTGCGCCTGACGGCAACGCATGCTGGATCGTGCCGGGCCTGGGTGTGGACGATCCCCACGCGATCGCCGCGCGGCTGGCCGGCGCCGACGTTCCGCGGGTGCTGCGCGCCCTGCGTGCGCACGCCGCTGCAGGCGGGCGCATCGCCGCGTCATGCGCGTCCGTATTCCTGCTGCAGGCCGCCGGCCTGCTCGCGCAGCGGCGGGTCACCACCACCTGGTGGCTGGCCGCCGCGCTGCAACGGCTGGAACCGACCTGCCAGGTCGATCCGGATCACATGGTGATCGACGACGGTGCGGTGACCACCGCCGGTGCGGCGCTCGGCCACAGCGACCTGATGCTGCACCTGCTGCGCCAGCGCTTCGGGCCGGCGCTGGCCGAGGCGGTGACGCGTGCGCTGCTGCTGGACCGTCGCCAGCTGCAGTCGCCGTTCATGGTCCCGGCGATGATGGCGCAAGGCAATGCGTTGATCGCCGCCCTGACCGCGCATGTGGAAGCGCGCCTGCCCGCCGCGTTGAGCGTTGGCGATCTGGCCCTGCACATGGGCATGTCCACCCGTACCTTGTCGCGGCAGGTCACCCGGGCGACGGGGCACGGCCCGCTGCACCTGATCCGCAGCGTGCAGTTGAACCGGGCGCGGGCACTGCTGGAGAACAGCCGCTATTCGGTGGAAGCAGTCGCCGAGCGGGTCGGTTACGGCGATCCCACCGCGCTGCGCCGGCTGATGCGCCAACGTCTCAACGCGACGCCACGCCAGCTGCGCTGAGCGCGGTCCGTATGCCGGAAACAGAAAGGCCCCGCGCGAGCGGGGCCTTTCGTACAGCGTGTGATGTCCGCTTACGCGTCGATCAGAACTTGTAGTTCACCGACGCCGCCAGCACATCGCCGCGCACCTTGTACTTGCCGGTGAGCGCGTTGCCCTGGTTGTTGGTGGTACCGGCGATGATCACGTCCGGATCCTTGGTGAACAGGTGCAGGTAGCCGAAGTTGTACTCGACGTTTTCCGACGGGGTCCAGCCCACGCCCAGCGACAGCCACTTGCGGCTGGTGTCGGGCACGCGCACGTCGCGGTGTGCGTTGGTGGTCGGGGTCTGGTCCAGCGCGATACCGCCGCGCAGGGTGACGGTGTCGCTCAGCTTGTAGTCGGTACCCAGCGAGACGAAGGTCGTGTCGCGGTAGCCGAATTCCAGCACCGAATCGGGCTGCGCCGAGGCGTAGTCGATGGTGACCTGGTCGAAGGCGGTCGACCACGCGGTGCGGGTCACGTCGCCCATCACGGTCCACTTGTCGTTGACGTTGTGGGTGACGCTCAGGGTGGCCGAGGCCGGCAGGGTCACGGTGGCCTTGCCCGAGGTGCTCACGAAGCGGCCCGGCTGCACGGCGTTCAGCACGGTTGCCACATCCGGCGGCACCGCGAAGGTGGCATCGCCGCCGGTGATCTTGTGCTCGACCTTGGAACGGTAGCTGATGCCGATGTGGGTGTTCTCATCCGGGCTGAACAAGCCGCCCACGGTCCAGCCCACCGCATTGTTGTCGCCTTCCACGGTCAGCTTGCCGTCGGCGCTGCCCGGGGCGTAGCCCGGCACGCGCGACTGCGCCAGCGCGGTGCCGAAGTCGATGTTGTTGCTCAGTTCGATGGTCAGGTGTTCGACGAACACCGATGCGCCGAACGACACGTACGGGTTGACGTCGTACGAGGCGGCAAAGCCCAGGTCGATCGCCTTCAGGTCGGTCTTCAGGCCGCTGTAACGGCCGACCCAGCCATTGTCGTATTCGGTCTTGAAGCCGAACGGTGCGGTCAGCGACACGCCGAAGTGGGCCTTTTCGCCGATCGGCATGTGGAAGTAGGCAGCCGGAACCGGGGCGATCATGCCGGCGTCGCCGCCGTCACCGCCGGTCTGGGCCTGGCCGGTCGGCTTGCGGCCGGTGCCGTGGAACTTGGCCGAGAAGCTGATGGCGCTCAGGTCGCCCTGGACCTGCATGCCTTCCAGCTGGCGCATGCCGGCCGGGTTGACGGCGATGATGGAGGCGTCGCCCGCGGCGCTGCCGGAACCGGCGAACGAACGGCCCAGGCCCTTGGCGCTGTTTTCCTTCAGCTGGAAGGCGGCGGCGTTGACGTGACCAGCGGCCAGGGCACCGGCAATGCCGACGGCCAGGGCGGTGACACGGGCAAGCGTGGAAGCGGTATGCATTGTTGGTTCTCTCCGGAATTGCGGTGATGTTTGGCAACGCGCGCCTGCGTAGCCCCTCCCCTTGCGGATCGGGACGACGCGCCGGATTCCCCTCCCGACATACGACGCCGTATGCGAGTATACCCAGACCGGTTAATGAAACAATAACGGCCGTCGACCTCCCGGCCATTCAGGCTGAACGCGACATTCCCCCGTCCGGGTCGCCCCCGCGCTAGGCTAGCGCCACCCATGTTCGTGTCGATTCCCTCCCGCAAGAAGTCCGCGTTGCGCTGGGCCACCCCGCTGCTGTTCGCGGCCCTGTGGCTGGCCTTCCTGTGGTCGATCTCCCGGCCGGACGACGCCCGGCGCAGCCTGTGGCTGGACTGGGGCGCCCTGTCCACGGGCCTGACCCATCCGCTGGACTGGTGGGCCACCCTGCAGGACGGCAGCGTGCTGCGGCTGTTCACCGCCCTGTTCCTGCACGCGGACTGGTCGCACCTGCTCGGCAACCTGGTGTTCCTGTTGATCTTCGGGCTGCCCGCCGAACGCGTGCTGGGGCCGTGGCGGCTGATCCTGCTGTTCCTGGTGGGCGGGGCGATCTCCAACCTGACCGCGATCTACACGATGGGCAGCCCGGACCAGATCATCATCGGCGCCAGCGGCGCGGTGTCGGCGCTGATCGGCGCCTACCTGGCGCTGTTCCCGGGCGCACGGCTCGGCGTGGTGATCCCGCTGGGCCTGTTCCTGGAGTTCGTGCGCGCGCCGGCCTACCTGCTGATCGGCGTGTGGGCGGCGCTGCAGGTGGTGTTCGCCTACATCGGCCCGACCTTCGGCATGGTCGCCTGGTGGGCGCACATCGCCGGCTTCGCCTTCGGGCTGGCCTACGGCGTGTACGTGCGCGCGGCCATCGCACGGCGCCTGCGCAAACGCCACGGCTTCTAGGCGCTGCGGCGGCCACGTAGAGCCGGGTTCTACCCGGCTGCTCCTGTGCCGATCATTGCCGCGCTGCGCACGGCCAGCCGAGCAACGCTCGGCTCTACAACGGCGGGGGTACGGTCGATCAGGGCTTGGTCGGCGCTTCTGCCGGCTTCGCTTCGGGCTTTGCTTCGGGCTTCGCCTCAGGCTTGGCCGCCGGCTTCCTGGCTGCCTCCGCCTTCTGCCTGGCCACCACCGAGCCCGGCTGCTTCAATTCGGCCAGTGCATCGTTGATCGGGCCGTCGCCAGGCAGCACGTCACCGGCTTTGTAGCCGTCGCCGCCTTCCTCGTCGCCGCGCAGATGGCCCGGCAGGGTCGCTTCGCTGTAGTCGGTCAGGCTGGCCGGCAGCGCGTCGTCGCCGTCGCGCTTGTCGGGCACCAGCACCACGTCCGGCACGATGCCGGTGGCCTGGATCGACTTGCCGCTGGGCGTGAAGTAGCGGGCGGTGGTGAGCTTGACCGAATCGCCGTTGTCCAGCGGCAGCACGGTCTGTACCGAGCCCTTGCCGAAGGTGCGGCTGCCGACCACGCGCGCGCGGCCGTTGTCGCGCAGCGCGCCGGCCAGCACTTCCGATGCACTGGCCGACCCGGCATCGGCCAGGACCACCACCGGCGCGCCCTTGAGCAGATCGCCCGGCGTCGCGTCGAAGCGCGCATCGCTGATCGAGATGCGGCCACGGGTGCTGACGATGTTGCCCTTGTCGAGCAGGTCGTCGGCCACCTGTACGGCCGCAGTAAGCAGCCCGCCCGGGTTGCTGCGCAGATCCAGCACCAGGCCCTTGAGCTTGCCACCGGCCTGCTGCTGCAGCTGCGCGACATGCTTCTGGAAATCGGCGCCGGTGTCGGCCTGGAAGGTGCTCAGGCGGATGTAGCCGTAGCCGGGCTCCAGCATCCGGCTGCGCACACTGGTGACGCGGATGGTTTCGCGGGTGACGGTCACGTCGAACGGCTTGGGCCGGCTCTCGCGCACCAGCGTCAGCACGACCTTGCTGCCGGCCGCACCCCGCAGCGGTTCGGTGGCCTCGATCGCACTGATCGGCTTGCCGTCGATGGCGATGATCAGATCGCCGGCCAGGATGCCCGCACGTGCCGCCGGGGTGTCGTCGATCGGCGAGATCACCTTCAGGCTGCTGTTGTCCGGCTGCTGCTGCAGTTCCACGCCGATGCCTTCGTAGGCGCCGTTGGCCTGCTCATCGAAGGCCTCGGCGTCTTCCTTGTCGAAGTAGGTGCTGTGCGGGTCCAGGTCCAGCAGCAGGCCGCGGATCGCGGACTGCATCAGCTTCTTGTCGTCCACCGGGTCCACATAGGCGGCGCGCACCGCGTTGTACACCGCCACGTAACGCCGGATTTCCTCGAGCGGCACGCGCGAGGTCACCGCCTCTTCACTGGTTGCCGCATCGCTGCCGCGTGCCGGCGCATCGCCGGTCTGCTGCGCCCAGGACACGGCCGGCAACAGGGCCAGCAACAAGGTGGCGGAACGGGCTACGCGCATGAAGCACTCCAGGGTAAGCGGGGGACGGGAACACACACACACCGGGGTGCGTGTTCCGATTATGCGCGAAGGCCCGATAAATTCCCGTTGAACCGCCCGGCGCCCGCCCGTGCCGCGAGGGGGGCGCGATTCATCGCCCCGTCGACCTCAGCGACGCTGCAGCCAGGACCCGGGGTCCACCGGTTGGCCGTTGCGACGCAGCTCGAAGTACAGCGCCGTCACGCCCTGTCCGCCGGAGTTGCCGACCTTGGCCACCGCGTCGCCCTTCTTCACCGCCGCACCCGCATCGCGCAGCAGGGTGTCGTTGTGGGCGTAAAGGCTCATGTAGCCATTGCCGTGGTCAACGATCAGGATCATGCCGTAGCCGGTCATCCAGTCCGAGAACACCACCGTGCCATCGGCCACGGCGGTGATGGTGCTGCCGGCCGGTGCACCGATCAGGACACCGCTGCTGGTACGGCCATCAGGCAGCTTGCCGCCGTAACGGGCGAGCAGATTGCCCGACAGCGGCCAGCCCAGGCCGCCCACTTTCGGTGCCGGTGCGGAGGCCACCACGGGCGGTACCTTGACCGCACGCGGCGGGGCACGCGTGCCGCTCGCGGCGGCCGCCTTCTCGGCTTTGTCGGCCGCGGCCTTTTCCGCTGCAGCGCGCCGGGCGGCCGCGCGCCGTTCCGCTTCGGCGCGTGCTGCGGCGGCACGCAGGTTGGCCAGCAGGGTTTCCAGTGCCTTGGCGTCCTGGCCCAGCGCCTTCTCCCGCTCGCTGCGGTCCTTGAAGCGCTCGTCCAGCGTGGCCACGGTGGCGGCGCGCTCGCGGCGGTCGCCCTCCAGTGCGGCCGCCTGCTGCTTCTGCTGCTGACGGGTGCCTTCCAACGCCTGCCGGCGCTCGACGATCTCCGTTTCCAGCGTCTGCAGGTCAGCCAGATCGCGGGTCAGGGCCTGGATGCGCTGCGCGCGTTCGCGTTGCAGATAGCGGTGATAGGCCAGGGTGCGGTTGGCATCGGCCACGCGGTCCTGCGACAGCAGCAGCTTGAGCGGTGCATTGTTGCCTACGCGATACGCGGCACGCAGCAGCGACGCCAGTTCTTCGCGCTGCTGCGCCATCCCGGCCTGCAGCTCGGTGCGCTTGCGCTGCAGCTCGTTCATCGCTCGGGTTTCGCGCTGCAGCGCGGTCTCGGTCTGGGCCAGAACGCGGCCGGTGCGGGCGACCTTTTCATCGGCCTCGCGCAGCTGTCGCGACGCCTGGCCGCGCTGCCCTTCGAGGGTCCGCCGCTCCTGCGCCACGCCTTTGAGTTCGCTGCGCAGCTTCTGCAGCTTGCGCTCGGTTTCCTTGGGCGTCTGCGCCACCGCCCCCTGGCCGGCCAACAACAGCGCGGTGGCCAGCAACAGCCCCTGCAGCATCACGCCCAGGCGGCGCGAAACGGCGCGTCCTGCGGTGGGTTTGTTATCCCGGCGTGAGGAAAAGGCGTTGTGGCGCAAGGGCTTTCCAGTGACTTCAGGCAGATGCAGATTGTAGCGACGCATGGTGACATTGCAGCAGGCGGCCTGCCAGCCGCGCGCCAGACAACCGAGGCTCCCATGAAATCTGTTTCGTTCCCGTTGTTGTTGGCCCTGATGGTGTCGGCCCCCGCGCTTGCCCAGGAAGACATCAGCAAGGTCAACGGCAGTATCACCGCCCAATCGGGCCAGACCTACGGCGATCTGGATACCGTCAATGGCAGCATCCGCATCGAGGAAGGCGCCGTGACCGGCGACATCGAAACCGTCAACGGCGGCATCCGGATTGGCGACCGCGCCCGTACCGGCGGCATCTCCACGGTCAACGGCAGCATCCAGATCGGACGTGAGGTGGTGGCCAACGGCGACGTCGAAACCGTCAACGGCAGCATCTTCGCCGACCGGGGCAGCCAGATCGAGGGCGGTGTGGATACCGTCAACGGCAGCATCGGGCTGGTCGACACGCGGCTGGGCGAAGGCATCGAGACGGTCAACGGCGACATCACGGTCGGCGTCGGCTCGCAGGTCGGGGGCGGCATCCGGGTCAAGAAGGCCAGTTTCAACCTGTCGCTGACGCCGGGCCGCAAGCCACGGGTGATCATCGGCCCCAACGCGGTGGTCGGCGGCACCCTGCAGTTCGATCGCGACGTCACGCTGTACATCCACCGCAGCGCACGTACCGGTGCGATCACTGGTGCGGTGGCGCAGGCCTTCGACACCGACGCCGCGCCGCAGGATTGATATTGTGTCCCCCCCGGCGCGCTGCTGGCGCCGGCCTCTTTGATCCAGGAACCGACGATGCCCCGCAAACTTCTGTTGTGCCTCGCCGCTGCCGCCGCTCTGTCGGCGTGCAAAGGCGAGCAGACCGCTCCCGCCCCCGCTCCGGCGGCCGCACCGGCTCCCGCCGCCGGCCATGCCTTCTCGGCCGACATCAACGCCGGCGACTTCGCCGAGCTGGTCAAGACACTGGCCTCGGACGAATTCGAGGGCCGCGCGCCAGGCAGCGTTGGTGAAGACCGCACGGTCGAGTACATCCGCGACCAGATGCAGCGCATCGGCCTGCAGCCCGGCAATGGCGACAGCTGGTTCCAGGACGTGGCGATGACCGAGACCACCGCCGACGAATCGACCGTGCTCACGCTCGAGCAGGACGGCAAGACGCGCGCCCTGACCTTCGGCAAGGACATGGTGATCGGCACCCGCACCGGCCAGCCGGAGATCAAGGTATCGTCCAGCGACCTGGTGTTCGTCGGTTACGGCGTGGACGCGCCGGAGCAGAAGTGGAATGACTACGCCGGCCAGGACTGGAAGGGCAAGACGGTGGTCATGTTCGTCAACGACCCCGGCTTCCACGTCGACGACAGCACGCTGTTCGACGGCAAGCGCATGACCTACTACGGCCGCTGGACCTACAAGTTCGAGGAGGCTGCACGCAAGGGTGCAGCCGCGGCGCTGATCGTGCACGACACCGCCGGCGCCTCGTACGGCTGGGACGTGGTCAAGAACTCCTGGGCGGGCCCGCAGTACGACCTGCCGGCCAAGGACGATACGGAAGCACGCCTGCCCGCACAGGGCTGGCTGAGCGCCGATGCTGCGCGGCAGCTGTTCGCCGAGGCCGGTCTGGACCTGGACAAGGCCTACAAGGACGCCAGCAAGCGTGGTTTCAAGCCGGTGCCGCTGAAGGCCAAGGTCTCCTTCGACCTGAAGAGCACCATCGCCGAGAAGAAGTCGCGCAACGTGGTCGGCGTTCTGCCGGGCAGCAAGCGCGCCGACGAGGCGGTGCTGTACATGGCGCACTGGGATCACCTGGGCAAGCACGAAGGTGAGCAGGGTGACAACGTCTACAACGGCGCCATCGACAACGCGACCGGTGTGGCCGGCATCCTGGAGATCGCCGATGCGATGGTGCACCAGCAGCCCGCGCCGGAACGCTCGGTGGTGTTCCTGGCGGTCACGCTGGAGGAATCGGGCCTGCTGGGCTCGAAGTACTTCGTCAATCACCCGACCTTCCCGCTCGACAAGATCGCCGGCGTGATCAACATCGATGCGATGTCGGTGGCCGGCCACGCCAAGGACATGACCGTGACCGGTTTCGGCAGCTCGGAGCTGGAGGACATCCTCAAGCCGTTGGCCGCCAACCAGGGCCGCACCCTGCACGGCGAAACGGCGGTGCAGAGCGGTTTCTACTTCCGTTCGGATCACTTCAACTTCGCCAAGGCGGGCGTTCCGGCCCTGTACGCCGACGGCGGCGAAGATCTGCGCGAGGGTGGCATCGAAGCGGGCCGCAAGGCCGCCGAAGACTATGGCCGCAACCGCTACCACGGTCCGAAGGACGAGTACGACGCCGCCACCTGGAAGCTGGACGGCACGGTCGAGGACCTGCAGCTGCTGTACGGCGTCGGCAAGGAGCTGGCCGGCGGCGATCGTTGGCCGAACTGGTACGAGGGCAACCCGTTCAAGGCGGCCCGCGACACGATGATGAAGGGCAAGACCCCGGCGCCCGCAACCAACTGAGCGGATGCGTAGGGAGTGAACAGAAACGGCGCCGAGAGGCGCCGTTTTTTATGGCCGAGGGTGTGGCCCGGGCGCACGGTCGTGGGTAGGTGCCGACCGTTGGCCGGCACGTTGCATCACCGCGCGCAGAGCCCGCCGCTGCGCGCCGTC
>NZ_JBMOWY010000071.1:0-56454 GCF_049310345.1 Stenotrophomonas sp. GZD-301
CCCAGCCCCCTACAGATGGTGGCGACCGGACGGCAGAAGCGGCCAATGCCGACGGCTTGAATCTGCTGTCCGATCCGGTCGAGGGACTGTCTGAGGGGTGAGGCCCGGTGCACCCCGCAGCGACGCTCCAAAACATGGATGTTTTGGAGCAGCCCCCAGGGATGGGTTCACGGCGTGTCGCGGAGGGGTGTGCCGGGCCTCGCCCCGCGCTGATGGCAAGGAGCAGCCGCGCAGTTCGCGACAAACAAAAAGGCCACCATGACGGTGGCCTTTTGGCAGCCCTCTGGGGCGTACCGACCAACGGTCGGTACCTACCGGTTCGGTCGGTACCCACCGGTCCGGTCGGGTGGGCGGTTACTTCAGCTTGATCTCGCGCAGGCGCTCTTCCAGGAAGCCGTGGGCGGTGATCGGCTCCGGGTAGCGGCTCGGGTTTTCCGGCGTGATGCAGGTCGGCAGCACGTCGATCAGGAAGTCCGGGTTGGGGTGCAGGAAGAACGGCACCGAGTAACGCGGCTGGCGTGCCTGCTCGCCCGGGGGGTTGACCACGCGGTGGATGGTGGACGGGTACACGTGGTTGGTCAGGCGCTGCAGCATGTCGCCGATGTTGACCACGATGGTGTCCGCGTCGGAGGTGAACGGCACCCACTTGCCTTCGTGCGACTGCACTTCCAGGCCCGCCGCGCTGGCACCGACCAGCAGCGTGATGAAGTTGATGTCGCCGTGGGCGCCGGCGCGCACGTTGGGGATGTTCTCGGCGGTGATCGGCGGGTAGTGGATCGGGCGCAGGATCGAATTGCCGTTGTTGGTCTTGTCGGCGAAGAAGTCGATCGGCAGACCGATGTGCAGCGCCAGCGCCGACAGGACCCGCGAGCCCAGGTTGTCCAGGGCCTGGTACAGGGCATAGCCGCGCTCACGGAAACCGGGAACCTCGGACGGCCACAGGTTCGGCGCCATCACGTCACGGTACTTGGAGTCGTCCGGGATCTCGCGGCCGATGTGCCAGAACTCCTTCAGGTCAAAGTGCTGGGAGCCCTTGGCGGTTTCCACGCCGAACGGGGTGTAGCCGCGGGCGCCGCCGCTGCCCGGCACGTGGTACTGGCGCTTGGTCTCCTCCGGCAGAGCGAAGAAGGCCTTGAAGACGTCGTAGGCCGCGTCGATGTCGGCCTGCGGGATACCGTGGTTGCGGATGCCCGCGAAACCCCATTCGCGGTAGGCCGCGCCCAGCTCTGCGACGAAGGCGTCGCGGTCACTGTCGAAACGGGTGATGTCGAGGGTCGGAATCTGGCTCACAGCGTTACCTGGCTTGTTCTTGGATGGACGAAGGGCCGCACCTGTGGCCCGGCTGAACATTGTGACAGATCGGGCTCATGCCGCCACCGATACATTGATACAAGCCGATACAATGCGCGCCACCCGTGCCAACTGAACGGGCCAACGACGCCGCCGCCGCCACGCGTCCCCTCCTCTGCTGCAGCACTCGATCCGCCCTATGGACGCCACCTCGCCGGTTCCCGCTGTGCCCTCCTCCTTCGTTGGCAGCACCCGGCAGGCCGATGCCTGGCCGCCCATCGCCGATCCCTTCGCCCGCGCCAACGCGGAGTCCGCGGAGGCACCCGGCCACCGCGTCATCCCGCTGAAGATCCTGCACACCGAGGCGGCCAAGGGCTTTGGCGGCCAGGAGATCTACATCTACCGGCACATGCTGGCCATGCGCGACCGCGGTCATGACGTCTCGCTGCTGTGCCAACCCGGCGCGCGGCTCGGCGAGATCGCGCGGGAAGCCGGCTTCACCGTGCACACCCTGAAAATGGGCGGCCTGCTGCGCCTGCTGCGCGGCATCGGCTCGGTGTCACGCCTGGTGCGGCGCCACGGCTACCACGTGGTCAACACCACCAGCCGGCGCGACAGCCTGATCGCCGCGGCCGGGGCGCGCCTGGGCGGCACGCCGCTGGTGGTGCGCTCGCGTCACCTGATGAGCCCGGTCAATTCGCTGCTCACCTATACCGGTCTGCCGCACCGGGTACTGACCGTCAGCAGTTTCGTGAAGCAGCTGCTGGTGACGCGCGGCATCGCCGGAGACCGGATCGGCATCGTGCCGCCCATCGCGGTCCCGCCGCAGTGGACGCAGATCAACAAGGACGATCCGTGGCAGTGCCTGCAGGAGACCCGCGCCGAGGTCCGGCGTGAACTCGGCTTCGACGACGACCAGATCGTGGTCGGCTGCGTGGCGGTGCTGCGCGAGCCGAAAGGCCACGCCGACCTGCTGCACGCCATCGCCCCGCTCTGCCGCCGGCACCCCACCCTGCAGCTGGTGATCGTCGGCGACGGCCAACCGGTGATGGACCGCCTGCTGGCGCTGCGCGAGGAACTGGGCATCGCCAGCCAGGTGCACCTGCTGGGCTACCGCCTGGGCGCGTGCCGCCTGATGACCGCGTTCGACATCTTCGCGCTCGCCAGCCACAAGGAGGCGGCCGGTACCGTGTTCCTGGAAGCGGCTTACGTGGGCGTGCCGATCGTGGCCACGCGGGTGGGCGGCGTGCCGGAAATGGTGATGGAAGGGAGCAATGCTATGCTCGCGCCGCTCGGCGACCAGGCCGCGCTGACCCACGCATTGAAAACGCTGGTCGAACAGCCGCAGGAACGCCGCCGCATGGGCCGTGCCGGCTGGGAATGGATGCACAGCGCGCAGCGCTTCACGCCCTCCGGGCACACCGAAGCGACCGAACACTATTACCACCAGTGGTTGAAGGAACTTGGGCATGGCCAACGCTAGATCCGTCCCGGTGCTGATGCATCACCATGTGTCGCCCTCGCCGGGCATGATCACCGTGTCCCCGGAAAACTTCGAAAGCCAGATCGCGTGGCTGGCCGCCGATGGCTGGACCTCGCTGACGCTGGAGCAGTACGCCGGCTTTCTGGCCGGCAAGCCGGTGCCGCGCAAGTCGATCGTGATCACCTTCGACGATGGCTACCTGGACAACTGGGTCTACGCCCACCCGATCCTGCTCAAGTACGGCATGCACGCGGTGGTGTTCGTGGTCACCGGCTGGATGGGCGATGGCCCGGAACGGCCGCATGCGGGCCAGGCCGGCGTGACCCTGCCGGCCACACCGGATCATCGCGGCTGCGAAGCGGCGATCCTGGAAGACGACCGCGCGGACACGGTGATGATGCGCTGGAGCGAGGCGCGCGCGATGATCGCCGCCGGCACCTTTGAAGTGCACTGCCATACCCATACGCACACGCGCTGGATGAAGCAGGCGATCAGCCGTGCGCAGAAGTGCGCGGGCATCGAGGGCGACCTGTCGCGTGCGCGCGACGTACTGCAGCAGGAACTGGGCACGGTCTCGGACACCCTGTGCTGGCCGTATGGCGATTTCGACGAGGACTACGTGGCGATCGCACGGCAGCAGGGCTTCACCCACCTGCATACCACCCACCCGTTCGGCCGCAATGTGGTCGGCGGCGACCCGGCCCACATCTACCGCTTCGCCATCCGCAACCGCCCGGCACGCTGGCTGCGAAAGCGCATCGCGTGGAGTTACCACCCGCTGATCGCACCGCTGTTCAACCGGTTCAAGGCGACGCAGAAGAAGATGGTGCCGGGGCCCTGAGCGGCGGGAGGTTGACGCCGGCGCCATGAAAAAACCCGGCCGAAGCCGGGTTTTTTTGTGCGCCACCGGCGACGGTCAGGCCGCTGCCGCCGCCTTCACCGCGGCGGACAGGTTGTCCAGCGTGGACTGCATCAGCTCGCCGCTGTCCGCTTCGACGGTCACGCGTACCACCGGCTCGGTGCCGGACGGACGCAGGAACGCACGACCGCGACCCTGCACGGCCTGCTGCGCGGCCGCGAGCGCGGCCTGCACGCCGTCGGACTGCACGATGGCCTTGGCCGAGACGCCGGCCAGGCGCACGTTGACGGTCTTCTGCGGCACCTTGTGCAGGCCCGACAGCGCCTGCCGCAGCGACGTGTTCTCACGCCGCAGCACTTCCAGCACCTGCAGTGCGCTGACGATGGCATCGCCGGTGGTGGCGCGATCCAGACACAGCAGGTGCCCGGACGCCTCACCGCCCAGCACGCCACCACCCTCGACCAGCGCCTGGTGCACGTAGCGGTCACCGACGTTGCTGCGCAGGAACGGAATGTCCAGCCGCTCCATCGCCTGCTCGAGCCCGAAGTTGGTCATCAGGGTGCCCACCACCGGGCCGCGCAGACGACCATTCCCACGCCAGGACGGCGCCAGCACGTACAGCAGGTCGTCGCCGTCGACCGGGTTGCCCTGGTCATCGGCCATCAGCACGCGGTCGCCGTCGCCATCGAAGGCGATGCCGAGATCCGCACCGGCCTCGCGCACCTTGGCGGCCAGGTTGTCGATGTGCATCGAACCGACGCCGTCGTTGATGTTCACGCCGTTGGGCTCGGCGCCGATGGCGACCACGTCCGCACCGAGCTCGCGGAACAGCAGCGGCGCAATGTGATAGGTGGCGCCGTGGGCGCAGTCGAGCACGATCTTCAACCCGCGCAGGTCGAAGGCGCGCGGCACGCTGGCCTTGCAGAATTCGATGTAGCGGCCCACCGCATCACGGGCGCGCATGGCCTTGCCAAGGCGGTCCGATTCGGCGGTGATGAACGGTTCGTCCAGCGCTGCTTCCAGTGCCAGCTCGGTGGCGTCATCGAGCTTCTCGCCATCGGCGGAGAAGAACTTGATGCCGTTGTCGTAATGCGGGTTGTGCGAGGCGCTGATGACGATGCCGGCATCGGCCCCGAGCGTGCGGGTCAGGAACGCGACGGCCGGGGTAGGCATCGGCCCGAGCAGCTGCACGTCGGCGCCGGCGGCAACCAGCCCGGCTTCCAGCGCGGCTTCGAACATGTAGCCGGAGATGCGCGTGTCCTTGCCGATCACCACCACCGGGCGGTGGCCCGGGCGATGGCCGTTGCGGGCGGTCAGCACGCGACCGAGCGCATTGCCCAGGCGCAGCACGAAGTCGGCCGAGATGACGCCCTGACCGACCCGACCGCGGATGCCGTCGGTGCCGAAATATCTGCGCGCGCCCATCAGGCAGCGGCGTCCGCAGCCGGCGCGGACTGGCGCCCCAGCATGGCCAGCAGCTCGGACAGGCGGTCGCGCATTTCGCGGCGATCGCAGATCTGGTCGATCGCACCATGCTCGAGCAGGAACTCCGACCGCTGGAAGCCCTCGGGCAGCTTTTCACGCACGGTCTGTTCGATCACGCGCGGGCCGGCGAAGCCGATCAGCGCCTGCGGTTCGGCGATGTTGATGTCGCCCAGCATGGCGAACGAGGCCGACACGCCACCGGTGGTCGGGTGGGTCAGCACCGAGATGTACGGCAGGCCGGCGTCGCGCAGGCGACCCAGCGCGGCCGAGGTCTTGGCCATCTGCATCAGCGAGAACAGGCCTTCCTGCATGCGTGCACCGCCGCTGGCGGAGAAGCACACGTAGGGTGCGCCGATCTCCAGCGCCTTTTCGGCGGCCAGCGAGAAACGCTCACCCACCACCGAGCCCATCGAACCGCCCATGAAGGCGAAGTCGAAGGCCGAGGCCACCAGCGGGCGGCCCTTCATCAGGCCCTGCATGGCGATCAGCGCGTCGTACTCGCCGGTGTTCTTCTGCGAGGCCTTGATGCGTTCGCTGTACTTCTTCTGATCCTTGAACTTGAGCAGGTCCGTGGGGCCCAGGCGTGCGCCGATCTCGGTGGTGCTGTCGGCGTCGAACAGCGCGGCCAGACGCGCGCGTGCGCGGATGGCCATGTGATGGCCACACTTGGGACAGACCTCGAGGTTCTCCTCCAGCTCGGGACGGTAGAGCGCGCTGCCGCAGCTGCTGCACTTCTCCCACAGGCCCTCGGGGACGCTGCGCTTCTTGCTGGGGACGTTGTCGGTGCGGATGCCAGACGGCATCAACTTGCTGAGCCAACTCATGCGGGATGCTACTTCCGTTCAGGGCGGCCCGAGGGCCGCAAAGGCGGACAGTCTAGCTCACCCGTACGGTGCCCGGGACCCCCTGCCGGTGCGGTAACGCGGGCGTGAAAACCGTGCTGGGGCGTACGTTCGGGGGTGCGCGGCGGTCGCAATTACCGCGCGTCCAGCGCCTCGCGCAGCGGTTGCAGGAAGGTGCGGGCCACCTTGGCGGCGGCTGCGGCATCACCGGTCTCGGCCAGGGCGGCAACCAGGGCGCTGCCGACCACGACACCATCGGCTTCCACCGCCATCGCCGCCGCACTGGCCGCGTCCTTGATACCGAACCCTGCCACCACCGGCACCTGCGAGCGGCTGCGCAGATCGCGCAGGCGGGTGCTGGCGGCGGCACTGTCCAGGCGGTCGGATGCACCGGTAACGCCGGCAAAGCTGACGTAGTACAGGTAGCCCTGGGCCATCGCGGACAGGGTATCCAGCCGCGCATCGGCGGTGGTCGGCGAGGCCAGCAGAATCAGGGCCAGGCCAGCGGCGGTGAAGATCTCCCGGGTTTCAGCGGCTTCTTCCGGCGGCAGGTCCACCAGCAGCACGCCGTCCACGCCGGCGGCAATCGCCGCGTCGGCAAAGCGCGCGGTGCCGTGGATCTCGACCGGGTTGAGATAGCCCATCAGCACCACCGGGGTGGTGGCATCGTCACGGCGGAAGGCCGCCACGGTCTCCAGCACATAGCGCAGCCCTGCCCCACGTGCCAGCGCGCGCTCGGAGCTGCGCTGGATGGTCGGTCCGTCGGCCATCGGATCGGAAAACGGGACGCCCAGTTCGATCACGTCCGCTCCGGCGGCAGCCAATGCGTGCATGACCGGCACGGTCGCCTCCAGGCCCGGGTCGCCCGCGGTGATGAAGGGAATCAGCGCCTTGCGGCCGGAGGCGCGCAGGCGGGCGAAGCAGGCATCGATACGGTCCACACTCATGTCAGGCACATCCTTCGAACGTTTCAACAGCGCCGCTGGCGCCCCAGTACATCTTCGTTATCGCCCCATCGACGATTTCCAGCCGGATCGCCAGATCCGAGCCCGGGTCCTGCCAGGTGAGGTACTCGCCGCCGTCGGGGACGTAGGCATGCGGCTGCACGGTGCTGCCGCCGGGCAGGCGCCGCAGCGCGTCGTCGCGCGACATGCCCAGACGCAGCCCGAACGGCCCGGGCTGGGTGATGGTCTCGCCCGATCCGTCCAGCAGCGCCAGGTCGAAACGCAGCACGTGGTCATCCTGGACCATCATCGAGACGCCCTCGGGCAGGCTGCCGCGCTCATAGAACTCGCAGCGCCCCGGCGCCCCGCCCTCGCTCAGGCCCGCCGAATGCCACTGGTCATCGGCATCGGCCACGCTGAAGCGCTGCCCGATCACGATGTCGCCGGCGTGGTCCAGGGCCACCGAGACCACCGCAGGCGCGTCGTCGTCGGGGGCAACCGGTTCGACGGCCGGCTCGGGCGCCGGGTCGTCCTCGATCGGACGGTTGGCGATGTCATCTTCGTTGCTCGCCGGCATCCGTGCCGGGGCGATCGCGCTCGGTACCGCCGGCGCGGCCGGCAGCACCGGCGGGTCCGGCGGGGTGCAGCCGGTCAGGCCGACCACGATCAGCAGCGCACTTCCCTGGCGCAGCAGGGGATTCACAGCATCAGACCCTCGCGTGCAGCGATGGTATGTACGTCCTTGTCGCCCCGGCCGGACAGATTGCACAGCACCAGCTTGTCGCTGGGCAGCTCGCGCGCCAGCTTGATCGCCTGGGCGACCGCGTGGCTGGATTCCAGCGCGGCGAGAATGCCTTCGCTGTGCGCCAGCTGATGGAACGCAGCGAGCGCTTCGTCGTCGGTGATGCCGACATACTCGGCGCGGCCGGCATCGGCCAGGAAGGCGTGCTCCGGGCCCACGCCGGGGTAATCCAGGCCGGCCGAAACCGAATGGGTTTCGATGATCTGGCCGTCGTCGTCGCAGATCACGTAGGTGCGGTTGCCGTGCAGCACGCCCGGGCGGCCGGCCGCGATCGAGGCGGCGTGGCGGCCGGTTTCGATGCCGTCACCGGCGGCTTCGGCGCCGACGATGCGGACCTCGCGGTCGTTGAGGAAGGCATGGAACAGGCCGATGGCGTTGCTGCCGCCGCCCACGCAGGCGGTGATCGCATCGGGCAGGCGGCCGTAATCGGTCAGCATCTGCGCGCGCGCTTCGCGTCCGACGATGGCGTTGAAATCGCGGACCATGCGCGGGTAGGGGTCCGGGCCGGCGACGGTACCGATGATGTAGAAGGTGTCGCGCACGTTGGTGACCCAGTCGCGCATCGCCTCGTTGAGCGCGTCCTTGAGCGTGGCCGACCCGGACGTCACCGGCACCACGGTGGCGCCCAGCAGTTTCATCCGATAGACGTTGATCTTCTGCCGCTCGATGTCGGTGGCGCCCATGTACACCACGCATTCCAGCCCCAGGCGTGCCGCCACGGTGGCACTGGCGACGCCATGCTGGCCGGCGCCGGTCTCGGCGATGATCCGCTTCTTGCCCATGCGCGCGGCCAGCAGCGCCTGGCCGATGGTGTTGTTGATCTTGTGCGCGCCGGTGTGGTTCAGGTCTTCGCGCTTGAGCAGGATCTGTGCGCCACCGACCTGACGGCTCAGGCGTTCGGCGTGGTAGATCGGGCTCGGCCGGCCCACGTAGTGGGTCAGGTCCTTGTCGTAGGCGGCGATGAAGGCCGGATCGCGGCGCGCCTCGTCGTAGGCGGCAGCCAGCTCCTGCAAGGGCCCGATCAGGGTTTCGGCGACGAAACTGCCGCCGTAGCGGCCGAAATGCCCCTGGGCATCCGGATAGGCATGGAAATCGGCGATGGGGGACGCGGGGGAGGAGGACATGGCGCGATGACCGGTGGAGACAGGTTGACACTTTAACGCACGGGTCATGACAGTAATATCGACAATATCTGCCACGACCCGTCAGGAAAACTCACATGAGCGCCCCCGCCCTGCCCCCGCTCAACGCCCTGCGCAGTTTCGAGGCGACGGCTCGCCTCGGCGGCGTGGGCCGCGCCGCCGAGGCCCTGCATGTGACGCATGGCGCGATCAGCCGTCAGCTGCGCGTGCTCGAAGACGTGCTGGGCGTGGCCCTGTTCGTGCGCGACGGCCGCGGGCTGCGGCTGACCCCGGCCGGCACCGTACTGCAGACCGCCTGTGAGGGTGCCTTCGCCCAGATCCGCGACGCCGTCGCGGTGGTCAGGCGCGAGCAACGCCCAGGCCCGCTGGTGCTCGGCTGCAGTGGCAGCATCCTGGCGCGCTGGATGATTCCACGGCTGCAGGCACTGCAGACCGCCCTGCCCGGGCTGCCGCTGCACTGGTCGGCCCAGGATGGCAGCTTCACCACGGAGCAGCAGGCGCTGGATGCCATCCTGCTGCTGGCGCAGCCGCCGTGGCCGCGCGGCTGGCGGGTGCGCCCGCTGGCGCCGGAACGGGTCGGCGTGGTGGTGAGCCCGCACCATCCTGCCGCGTCGCGCCTGCGCGGGCATCCGCCGCAGGCGCTGCTGGACGAAGCGCTGCTGCATACCACCTCACGCCCGCAGGCGTGGCCGGAGTGGGCAACGTCGCACGGGCTGGACCCCGCGCGACTGCAGCTGGGCACCGGGTTCGAGCACCTGTACTACCTGCTGGAGGCGGCCGTGGCCGGACTGGGCGTGGCGATCGCGCCCGAACCCCTGGTGGCCGACGACCTGGCGGCGGGACGCCTGCTCGCGCCGTGGGGATTCGGCGCGACCGGCGGCTTCTGGGTGCTGGCAACGCCGGAAGGGGCGCAGGATGCGCGGGTGGACGCGCTGGCGGACTGGCTGGCCGGGAATCTCACGTAGTGCCGGGCGCTGGCCGGCTGCGCGGCATTGCGGCGCATGGACGCCTCAACGCTGTCCCGCCCACCGGGCGGGCGCTGCCGCGGATGGGCGCCGGCGACCCTAGTCCGCCTCGTGGCAGTCGGCGCGGCGCACTTCCTCGACGAACTTGCGCATCTTGTAGCCGTCCTTGATGCCCGGTTCGGTTTCGATGCCGCTGGACACATCCACGCCCCACGGCAGGGTGGCGACGATGGCATCGAACACGTTGTCCGGGGTGATGCCACCCGCCAGCAGGAACGGACGGTGCAGGCCGGTCGGCAGACGCGTCCAGTCGAACGCGACCCCGGTGCCACCGCCGCCGCCCGGTGCGTGGCTGTCGAACAGGAAGCCGGCCGCGCTGGGATAGCGCAGCTGCAGCTGACGGGCGTTGACGTCGTCGCGCCCGCCCATCGCCACGGCCTTCAGATAGGGCATGTTGAAGCTGCGGCAGAACGACTCGTCTTCGTCGCCGTGGAACTGCAGCAGGGTCGGCCGCACGGTGCGCAGCACTTCGCGGACCTCCTCCTTGCTGTTGTCGCGGAACAGCGCGACGACATCCACCATCGGCGCGATGGCCTGGCGCATCGCCCGGGCCTCGGCCGGGGCGACACGGCGCTTGCTCTCGCGGGCGAAGATGAAGCCGACCGCGTCCACGCCCAGCTCGCCGGCCAGGCGGACATCGCCGGCCCGGGTCATGCCGCAGAACTTGATGCGGGTGCGATAGAAAGAGCGGCTCATAAGGTGACCTCGGCGGGCAGATGCCAGTTGTCGGGGTACAGCGGTCCAACGAACACCAGTCCCTGCGGGGGGGCGGTGGGACCGGCCACGGTGCGGTCCTGGCCAGCCAGCAGCTCGGCCATCCACGACACCGGCTTGTCCCCACAACCGATCAGGATCAGTGAGCCGACGATATTGCGCACCATGTGATGAAGGAATGCATTGGCCTGAACGCAGACCTCCACCACCTCGCCGTGACGGGCCACGCTGATCGCCTGCAGGTCGCGCCGGGCATGCAGGGCCTCGCACTGGATGCTGCGGAAGGCACTGAAGTCGTTCTCGCCGAGCAGCGCCTGGCCGGCTGCGTGCATCAGCCCGGCGTCCAGCGGGCGGCGTTCCCAGCTCAGGGTCTGGCGGTACAGCGCCGGCCGCACCTGCCGGTTGAGCAGCCGGTAGCGGTAGCGCCGCGCCCGGGCCGAGAAGCGCGCGTGGAAATCGTCGGCCACCGGCACGCACCAGCGCACGGCGATCGAACGCGGCAACCGGGTCGTGGTGCCCAACGTCCAGCCGCGCGGATCGCGCACCACGTCGGTATCGAAATGGACCACCTGGCATTCGCCGTGCACGCCGGCATCGGTGCGGCCGGCGCAGGTCACCTGGATCGGGGCATCGGCCACCGAGGACAGCGCCTCCTGCAGGCTGGCCTGCACGCTCGGGCAACCACTCTCGCCCAGCTGCTGCCAGCCCTTGTACTCACTGCCATCGTATTCCACGCCCAACGCGTAGCGCATGCTCAACCTCTGTTTCGTCGGGGAACCGGGCCGGAAACGGCCCGGGAATCAAGCCGGGGAACGACGGACACGCGCGTCGTTCACCCCAGGCGCGCCAGCAGCTCGCGCGCTTCGGCCTGCATGTGCGGGTCCGCACCCACGGCCACTTCCTGCAGCAGGGTGCGCGCGGTTTCGGCGTCGCCCAGGTCCAGGTAGGCGATCGCCAGCTCCAGCCGGTCACGTCCCGGCGCAGGCGCGAACACGCTGTCATCGGCAGGCGCGTCCACGGCGTCGACCGCTTCGTCGCTCGCCGCGTCGGTATCCGTTGCATCGGCGCCGGACACCGGCTCGGCCGGATACTCGAACACGCCACGGAAGGACGGCTGCGCCGCCGCTTCCAGCGCGTGCGCCGGCGGACCGGGCAGCACCGGTGCAGGCTCGGGCTCGACCTCCGTCACGACATCGACGGGGTCCGCAGCCTCGTCCACGGCCGGGCTGTCGCTGGTCACCGGTTCCAGCGCGAACACCGGCTCGCGGCGCAGGCCATCGGCCAGCGGGGCGTCGTCCGGGGCTGCAACGTATGCGTCCTCGTCATCGTCGGCCGTGCGCTGCTGCGCGGCCAGCTCATCCACGTAATCGGCGGCCGGCACGGCGGCGGCGAGCGCGGCACCGTCGAGGCTGTCGCGCGACAGCGGCGGCAGCGGCGAGGCCTTGCGACGGCGGCTGAACAGCCAGCCCACCACGCCCATCACCAGCACCACCAAGCCCAACCAGTACCACCCGCCGCTGCTGCCTTCGCGCGGCGACGGGGCCTGTGCCAGGCGCTGCTGTGCTGCAGCCAGATCGCTGTCCTTCATTGCGATCAGCGATTGCTGCTGGGTCTTGAGCTTCTCCAGCTCGGCGACGCGATTGCGCAGCTCCTGGATCTCGGCATCACGGGTGGCGACCTCTTCCTTGGCCTGACGCAGTTGTTCGTTGCCCAGCATGTCACCCTCACTGCCGGCGGCGGTGCCGGTGGTTGTTCCTGCGGTGTGGTCGGCAGCGGCGACGGCCGGCGCGATTTCCAGACGCGCGCCCTGGCGCGGCGTGGCGACCGGCGCCGCCGCGGCGCCGGCAGGGACCGGCGTGTTGGCGGCGGTGTCGGCCGGCTGCGGAATCGCCGCGCGCGACTGGCGCCACTGGGCGGTGTGCTCGCGCACGATCGCGGCAGCCTCGTTGGCATCGATGGCCTCGCCGCCGTTGCCGGCCGGACCACGCAGCACCGCGCCCTGCTTGAGCAGGTTGACGTTGCCGCGGATGAAGGCCTCGGGGTTGGCGCGCAGCAGCGCGACCATCGCCTGGTCGCGGCTGACGCCCTGCTCGCGTGCGACCGTCGCGGCGATCTGCGACAGGGTCTGGCCACGCTGGACGGTGATGCCGTCCGCGCCCACGGCGGCCGGGGCCGGTGGACGGGCAGACGCGGCGCGCGCGGGACCCGCCGCCGGACGCGGGGCGGGTGCCGCGGCGGCCGGGGCCGCGACAGCCGGCGCGGCGGCCGGCTCGCGCACGATGGCATTGGACAGGGCACCGGCAGGCGCAACGATCTCGGGCTCGGCAACAGCAGCAGCGCTGTTGGGCGCATCGACCAGCGCCGAATACTCGCGTACCAGCCTGCCCTGCCCCCAGTCGGCCTCGATCAGGAAGTTCAGCGACGCCGTCGCGACCGGTGCATGGCTGCTCACCCGGACCACCGCGCGGCCCTGCGCATTGCGGGTCAGCTCGAACTGCAGTTCGCTGACAAGACCACTGGGCGGCTCGAGCCCGACGCGGGCGAAGGTGGCCGGCGAGGCCAGCGAGACCCGCAGCTGTTCCAGTTCGGCCGGATCGGCCGAAATCACCGGGATTTCAGCCAGGAGCGGCTGGCCGGGCTTGGACAGCACACGGATATCGCCCAGGCCGAGGGCCAGGGCGGAGCTGCTGGCCAGAGCCAGCAGCAGCGTCGACACATACTTGAGCGGGCGCAATGCGCCCGGAGCCCGGTTCTTCCTTGTGGACAATCTACAGGCTCCCCCCTTGATCGGCGATGATTCATGTGGTGCGGTCGGCGGCATCCCCATGCCGCCACCGCCCACCCGCTCACCCTTCGGCGGCGACCAGCTCGGCCAGCTGCACGGCGTTGAGGGCGGCGCCCTTGCGGATGTTGTCCGACACGATCCACAGGTTGAGCCCGCGCGGGTGCGACAGATCCTCGCGGATGCGGCCGACATACACCGCATCGTTGCCCGACGCATGCGTCACCGGCGTCGGATAGCCGCCTGCCTCATGCCGGTCGACCACTTCCACGCCCGGCGAACGCGACAGCAGCTCACGCGCGGCATCGGGGGTGACCTTGTCGCGGGTTTCGATGGTGACCGCTTCGGAGTGGCCGTAGAACACCGGCACGCGCACGGCGGTGGGGTTCACCAGGATGCTGTCGTCGCCGAGGATCTTGCGGGTTTCCCAGACCAGCTTCATTTCTTCCTTGGTGAAGCCGTTGTCCTGGAAGTCGTCGATGTGCGGGATCAGATTGAAGGCGATCTGCACCGGGAAGCGCTGCGGGTCGATTTCCTGGAAGCTGAGCAGCTGGCCGGTCTGCTTGCCGAGCTCTTCCAACGCCGAGCGCCCGCCGCCGGACACCGACTGGTAGGTGGCCACGTTGATGCGCTGGATGCCGTACTGGCGATGCAGCGGCGCCAACGCCACCAGCATCTGCATGGTCGAGCAGTTCGGGTTGGCGATGATGCCGCGGGGGCGGTTCTTCAACGCCTCCGGGTTTACTTCGGACACCACCAGCGGCACATCGTCGTCATAGCGGAAGGCCGAGGAGTTGTCGATCACCACCGCACCGGCGGCGGCGAACTTCGGACCGAACTCCTTGGAGACGCTGCCACCGGCGGAGAACAGCGCGATGTCCACGCCGGCCGGATCGAACTCGGCCAGGTCCTGGACCTTGATCTTCTCGCCCCGGTACTCGATCTCGCCGCCGGCCGAGCGCGAGGACGCGAGCAGGCTCAGCGTGGCGATCGGGAAATCACGCTCGGCCAGGATGGCCAGCATGGTTTCGCCGACAGCACCGGTGGCACCGACGACGGCGACGTGGAAACGACGATCTGGATTGTTCATGGGGAACCTCGTGTGATGGCGTGCCGACCAAGGGTCGGCACCTGCCGTGTTTGTTTGAAGGGCGTACCGACCAACGGTCGGCACCTGCCGGATGTATATGGAACGCGGAGTGGGTTCGGGGAACCTCGCGTGATGTCCGCGGCGGTTCCCTATCGTTTTGCGTCGTCGGTTTTTTTCGCGCCCGCGATCGCGCCGCCGGTACGGGCAGCGTTCACGGCGTCGGCATTGATCGCACTCGGCGGGTGGCCGGCATGGGGCCCCTTGTCCAGCGCGGCCGTCAGGTTGTCCACGGCCAGCTGCACCATCGCCCGTCGCGTGGCCTGGCTGGCGCTGCCGATGTGCGGGGTGAGCACCACGTTGCGCAGGGCCAGCAGTTCCGGGCGGACCGTGGGCTCGCCCTCGAACACGTCCAGCCCGGCGGCGGCCAGGCGGCCGTTGGCCAGGGCATCGGCGAGCGCCAGCTCGTCGACGATGCCGCCCCGCGCGATGTTGATCAGGGTGGCACCCGGCTTCATCTTCGCCAGTGCGCCCGCATCAATGATGTGGTGCGACGCGGCGTTGTACGGCAGCACCAGCACCAGGTGGTCGGCCTGCGCCAACAGCGTGTCCAGGTCGACGTACACCGCGCCGACCTCGGCCTCGGTGGCCTCCGGCAGGCGCGATCGGTTGTGGTACAGCACGCGCATGCCGAAGCCCAGCGCGCCACGGCGGGCGATGCCCTGGCCGATGCGGCCCATGCCGAGGATGCCCAGCGTGCTGCCGTGGATGTCCGCGCCGAGCATGGTCTGGAACGACCACTGCCCCCACTGGCCGTCGCGCAGCCAGCGCTCGGACTCGGTGATGCGGCGGGCGGCGGCCATCAACAGCGCGAAGCCGAGATCGGCGGTGGTTTCGGTCAGCACGTCCGGGGTGTTGCTGGCCAGGATGCCGGCGGCGCTGAGCGCGTCGACATCCAGGTTGTTGTAGCCCACCCCGACATTGGCGATGGCACGCAGCTGCGGCGCGTTGGCGATTTCGGCCGCGCCGATGCGTTCGTTGAGGGTGATCAGCGCGCCGTCGACGCCTGCCAGCCGCTCGGCCAGCTGCGATGGCGTGTAGCGAGTGACCTCGCCGGTCATGTCCAGATCGAAATGCTGCCCGAGCCGTTCGACGACATCGTCGAACAGCGGCTGGCTGACCCAGACCCTGGGGCGCGGATCAGCCATCGATGCTGCCCGGGATGCGCGGCGTGATGTCGCCCACGTCGCCGCACTGGGCGCGGTGGCGCAGGGCCTGGTCCATCAGCACCAGCGCCATCATCGCCTCGGCGATCGGGGCGGCGCGGATGCCCACGCAGGGATCGTGACGGCCGGTGGTGATCACCTCGACGGCCGCGCCGCTGGCATCCACCGTGGCGCCGGGCAGGCGCAGGCTGGAGGTCGGCTTGAGCACGATCGAGGCGGTGACCTGCTGGCCGGTGGAAATGCCACCGAGGATGCCGCCGGCATGGTTGCTGGCGAAGCCGTCGGGGGTGATCAGGTCGCGGTGCTCGGTGCCCTTCTGGGCAGCGCTGGCAAAGCCGTCGCCGATCTCCACACCCTTGACCGCGTTGATGCTCATCAGCGCGGCGGCCAGTTCGCCGTCGAGCTTGCCGTAGATCGGCTCGCCCCAGCCCGGCGGCACGCCGTCGGCCACGACGTTGACGCGCGCACCGACCGAATCGCCGGACTTGCGCAGCGCGTCCATGTAGCTTTCCAGTGCGGGCACCTGCCCGGCCACCGGCCAGAAGAACGGATTTTCTTCCACCGCCGACCAGTCGAAGCCGGTCGGGGTGATCTCGCCCAGCTGCGACAGGTAGCCGCGCACACGCACGCCGTAGCGCTGCAGCAGCCACTTCTTGGCGATCACGCCGGCGGCCACGCGCATGGTGGTTTCGCGTGCGGACGAGCGCCCGCCGCCGCGCGGGTCGCGGATGCCGTACTTCTGCCAGTAGCTGTAGTCGGCGTGGCCGGGACGGAACTGCTGGGCGATGGTGCTGTAGTCCTTGCTGCGCTGGTCGGTGTTGCGGATCAGCAGCGCGATCGGGGTACCGGTGGTACGCCCTTCATAGACGCCGGACAGGATTTCAACGGCATCTTCTTCGCGGCGCGCGGAGGTGTGCCGGCTCTTGCCGGTGGCACGGCGCTGCAGATCGTGGGCGAATTCCGCGGCGTCGATCTCCAGTCCCGGGGGGCAGCCGTCGATCACGCAGCCGATCGCCGGACCGTGCGATTCGCCGAACGTGGTGACCGAGAGCAGCTTGCCGAAGGTATTACTGGACATGGGATACCGCATGACGGGGGAAGGCGGCGCGCAGCACGCGCGGCAGGTGGCGTACGGCGACGATGGCCGGCAGCAGGGTGAAGCTGAGAATGAACACCGGGCGGCCCCAGCCGCCGCGCCAGCCGTCCGGGCTGCTGCCGACGCTGGCGACGACGGTGGCCACGGCGACGGCAAGACCGATCAGCAGGGCGACAGTCAGCGCCCGCGACAGCAGCGGGCGTCGTTGCAGCAGCGCTCCATCGACGATCGCACAGCAGACCACGGCGGCCCCACCGAGCAGGCCCGAGACGCCGTACGCCAGGCCCTTGAGGTGATACCAGAGCTGTTCGGTGGGCTCGGCGGCGTACCGGCAGTGCATCGTGTCGCCGCTGAAACAGGCGACGCCGCTCTGCAGGGCCATCATCACGATGATCAGCGCGAACGGCAGCAGCAGCGCCAACGGCATCAGCAGGGCCAGATCGGCCCAGCGGACGCGCGTGGCGATGGCCGGCCTATCGGGCATTGGCCAGCTCGGTGATGCGGGCGCTGTGGGCGATGAGCTCGCGGCATTCGATGGCGAAGATGCCCATCTGGCCGACCTTGAACTCGATCCAGTTGAAGACCACCTCCGGCAGCAGCTTGTTCAGGTGACGCTCGGATTCGCCCACTTCGCAGATCAGCAGCCCATCCTCGCTGAGGTGCAGCGGGGCGTCGCGGAGGATCTTCAGCACCAGATCCAGGCCGTCGTCACCGGCACGCAGGCCCATTTCCGGCTCGTAGGAGTACTCCTGCGGCAGGGCATCGGTCTCGTCGTTGGTGACGTACGGGGGGTTGGTGACGATCAGGTCGTAGTGACGGCCGGTGAGGCCGTTGAACAGGTCGGACTTGATCAGGGTGACGTTGTGGGCGTCGAGGCGTTCCTTGTTCTCGGCGGCCAGGGCCAGTGCGTCGTCGCTGAGGTCCACGCCATCCACTTCCCAATGCGGGTAGTAGTGGCCCATCGCGATGGCGATGCAGCCCGAGCCGGTGCACAGGTCCAGCGCGCGGTGCACGTCACGGCCGCCCAGCCAGAAGTCGAAACCGGATTCGATCAGTTCGGCGATCGGCGAACGCGGCACCAGGGCACGCGGGTCGCTCTTGAAGCTCAGGCCGGCGAACCAGGCTTCCCCGGTCAGGTAGGCGGCCGGCAGGCGCTCGGTGATGCGGCGCTCGAACAGGGCCAGCACCTCGGCCTTCTCCGGCGTGGTGACCCGGGCGGCGCCATAGGCCGGGCCGAGGTCATGCGGGAGGTGCAGGGTGTGCAGGACGAGCTGGGTCGCTTCGTCCAGGGCGTTGTCGTAGCTGTGCCCGAAGGTCAGCCCGGCGGCGTTGAAACGGCTGGTGCCGTAGCGGATCAGATCGATGATCGTGTGGAGTTCGGCGGCCGTTTCGGCAGTCATGGCGGGGCAACAGACAAAGTGGCCCCCGATTATAGGCGACCCCATGCCGGCCAGCATCCGTTGCAGAAGAAACGGGTGGAGAACAACCACCCAGGCCGCCACCGCCCCTATCATGGTGGCCCCTTCCGGGAACGGGCCTTACATGTTCAATCGCAACGTCGGCATCATCCTGCTCATCGCGCTGGCCGCCGGGCTGGGCCTGGTCGTGGCCCAGAAGGTGTTCGCGCCCACGCCAACCGGCGACCGACCGGCCACCGAGTCGATCACGTTCTATCCGCAGCCGCGGCCCCTGCCCGACTTCAATCTGGGCCAATCTGACGGCACGCGCCTGATTCCGGGCGAACTGAAGGGGCATTGGACCCTGGTGTTCCTGGGCTTCACGTTCTGCCCGGATGTCTGCCCGACCACCCTGGGCGACCTGGCCCAGGCCCAGAAACAGTGGGAAGCGCTGCCCGAGACGCTGCGCCCGCGGCTGGTGTTCATCTCGGTCGACCCCGAGCGCGACACGCCGGCCCGCCTGGGCGAGTACGTCCATGCGTTCCACAAGGACACCCTGGCCGCCACCGCCGACGTGCCGTCTCTGGAGCGTTTTGCCACCTCGCTGGGCTTCGTGTTCCAGAAGGTGCCCGGCAAGCACTTCGATGAAAACCCCGAGGATTACACCGTCGAGCACTCGGCCAGCCTGGCCGTGCTGGACCCGCAGGGCCGCCTGGCCGGCCTGATCCGCCCTCCCTTCACTGCGCCGGCCATCGCCCGCGACCTGCAACTGCTGACCGAGAAATCCGCCCCATGAGTCTGATGACCACGCTGAGCTATGCCCTGCCCCACCGTCTGCTGTCTTCGATGGCGCGGCGCCTGGCGTATTCCAGCAATCCGCGCATCTCGCGCTGGCTGATCGATACGGTCACCGCCAGGTTCGGCGTCAACCTTGCCGAAGCCGCCAACCCGGACCCGCGCAGCTACGCCACCTTCAACCAGTTCTTCACCCGCGCCCTGAGGCCCGGCGCACGCGTAGCCGATCCCGATCCGCGCACGCTGGTGATGCCGGCCGACGGCCGGATCAGCCAGCTCGGCGCGATCGAAGACGGGCGGATCTTCCAGGCCAAGGGCCAGTCGTTCACGGCCGCCGAACTGCTGGGCGACGCCGCCGATGCCGAGGTCTTCCGCCACGGTCTGTACGCCACCGTGTACCTCTCGCCGAAGGACTACCACCGCGTGCACATGCCGTGGACCGGCACCCTGCGCGAGACGGTGCACGTGCCCGGCCGGCTGTTCAGCGTCGGGCCGGCAGCGGTCAACACGGTGCCGGGCCTGTTTGCCCGCAACGAGCGGCTGGTCTGCCATTTCGATACCGACTTCGGGCCGATGGTGTCGGTGATGGTCGGTGCGCTGCTGGTATCGGGCGTGGAAACGGTGTGGGGCGGCGAAGAGATCCCGCGCTATGGCGACACGATCACGCGGAAGGATTACCGCGGCAAGGGGATTACCCTGGCACGGTTCGCGGAGATGGCCCGTTTCAACTACGGCTCCACCGTGATCGTGCTGCTGCCGCCGGGCGTGGCCGATTTCGCGCCGCACCTGGACGCCGAGCACGCCGTGCAGCTGGGTCAGGCGCTGGCGACGTTGCGCTGACCCAACGCAGAACGCCCCGCTTTCGCGGGGCGTTTGCCGTTGCGGGCAGAGCCTGACGTGCGGTCAGATCTCGACCGGCCCAACGTCCATGCCGTCGTAATCTTCCACTCCGTTCTGCTCGGCCAGGGTCTGCAGCTCGTGGTTGCGGGCATCCAGCGAGGCCTCGGTGTGTACCTCGGCGCGCTCCACGTGCAGCACGTGGTAAGGCGCCTCGCCCTCCTCCAGCTCCGGCTCGAAAATTTCCACCAGGGTGTAGCCCATCGCCACCAGCTTCTCGCCCAGGCCGTTCAGCGGTTCCGGCGTGGTGTTGACGAAGAAGTACCCCCACAGCATCGGGCCGTTGAGGTCCCAATCGGTGTTCTCGCGGATGTTGGCGAACATCTCGTTGATCGCGGTGATATCCATCTTGCTTCCTTTGTCTGTTACATGAGGGCCGTGGCGCGCTGCCACGGCCGGTGATGGATGTCGGTTACCTGTCGCAGCCCTGCAGCTTGAGCGTCTGGCCGGGGCGCAGCGCGTAGCCCGGCGCCTTGAGGCCATTGGCCCGCGCCAGCGCCGGCAGGTCGCACTGGTACTTGGCGGCAATGCGGCCCAGCGTATCGCCCTTGCCCACCTTGTGGCTGCGCACCGGCTTGGGCTTCGGCTTGGACGACGCACGCGGCACGGCCACGGGGGCGGCCGGCGTGACCGCCGGGGCGCTGTCCTGCGCTTCGGCGATCGGCACCACGCTGCCCACCGCCACATTGCCGGTGTAGGTGGCGGCCGACGGGCGCACGATGGCGGCGTTGAGGTCGGCGGTGATCAGCGTGCGCGCCAGGTCCGCGCGCGGACCGCTGACGCAGTAGCGGTTGTACAGCCCGGCGATGCGCGTGGTGGCGTTGATCGTGGTGCCCGCCGGAATCCAGCCGTCGGCTTCGTAACGCGGGTTGAGGTTGCGCAGCACACGCATGTAGCCGTCGCGCGTACCGGCACTGCCCAGGCAGATGGTCAGTTCGTAGATCGTGGTGGACTTGGCCAGGCGCAGGGTGGCCGGCTGCGCGCTGATCTTGGGGAACTCCACACCGTACTGCTGCGGGTGCAGGTAGATCCACGCGGCCGCGATCACCATCGGCACGTAGTCCTTGGTCTCGCCGGGGAACTGGTTGTAGACGCTGTCGGTCCAGAAGCCCTGGCCCGCGCTCTGGCGATACACCCGCGCCGCACGGCCCTCACCGCCGTTGTAGGCGGCCAGCGACAGTTCGATGTTCTTGTTGAGCTCACGCATGCGCTCGTTCATGTACGAGGCGCTGGCCTCGGCGGCGCTGCGTGCATCGAAGCGGGTGTCGAACCCGGTGCCATCCGGGCCGAGCCCGAAGCGGCGGCCGGTGGCCGGCATGAACTGCATCAGGCCGGCCGCGCCGGCGCGCGAGGAGGCGTGCACGCGGCCATTGGATTCCTTGGCCATGATGCCGAACAGCAGGGCCTCGGGCAGGCCACGCTTCTCCCACTCCGGCCACATCACCGCGCGCAGGTTCTGGTAGTTCTCATAGCTGGTGAGCAGCGCCGGGCGCATGTCGGTGAGCCAGCGGCGGATACCCGCCTGCACGGCCGGGTTGTACTCGACCATGCTGTCGAAGGCGTGGCGCTTGTCGTTCAGCAGCGCGGCCGCACGCGCCGCTTCGGGCACATCGGCCGCCAGCGGCCCGACATGGTCCGGATCGGCCTCGAGCAGGACGCCGTCGGCGACGATGGCATCGGCGTCCTCACCCTGACCATCGGCGGTGTTCTTGAGCAGGCGCTTGTAGGTGGTCAGCAGATTGCTGACCTGGCAGCCCTTCTGGGCCACACAGGCGCTGATCACATCCTCCATGTCCTCCAGCGCCGCATCGGCCTCGTTGCGGCCCTTGGGGTCGGCGTTGGCCACCAGCACCAGCGCGTCGCCGTAGCGCTTCTCCGCGGCTGTCATGCGCTGCTCCAGCGCTTCGATCTTCACCCGGTCGCGGGCCGAGACCCGCTGGGCATGTGCCTCCGGCACCAACGACACCATCGCAGCGAGCGCCAACAATGGCCAAGCGCGGACAAGCAAGACAGGAACGGGCATTTTTGGCACTGTGTGCGAGAGATGGGGCAGAGTAGCCGCGGCCATCGCATCGGGGCAACCCGCTCATCGCCGCGCCCGCTGCCACTATTTAGAATCCCGCGCATTCACACAACGAGTTGACCATGGACCCGATTCTGCTCGGCAAAGGCATCACCGATGACATCCCGGTCACCCTGCTGCCCCGCCTGGGCAACCGGCACGGGCTGGTGGCCGGCGCCACCGGCACCGGCAAGACCGTGACCCTGATGACCCTGGCTGAAGGTTTCTCGCGGCTGGGGGTGCCGGTATTCCTGGCCGATGTGAAGGGCGACGTGTCCGGCCTGGCGGTGGCCGGCGCGGGCGGCGATGCGCTGCTGCAGCGTGCCCACGACATCGGCGTGGCCGATTACGCCCCGGCCGCCAGCCCGGCGATCTTCTGGGACCTGTACGGCAAGCTGGGCCACCCGGTGCGCACCACCGTCAGCGAGATGGGCCCGACCCTGCTGGCGCGCATCCTGGAACTCAACGACACCCAGGCCGGCGTGCTGGACATCGTGTTCAAGCTGGCCGACGACCGCGGCCTGCTGCTGCTTGACCTGGACGACCTGCGCGCCCTGCTCGGCCTGGTCGCCGAGGAGCGCAAGGACATCTCCACCGAGTACGGCCTGGTCAGCGCGCAGACCGTGGCCGCCATCCAGCGCTCGCTGCTGCGCCTGTCGCAGGACGGCGGCGAAGCCTTCTTCGGCGAACCGGCACTGGAGCTGGCCGACCTGATGCGGGTCAATCACGACGGCCGCGGCGTGATCGGCATCCTCGCCGCCGACCAGCTGGTGCTCAAGCCGCGACTGTACTCGACGTTCCTGCTGTGGCTGCTGTCGGAGCTGTTCGAAACGCTGCCGGAAGTGGGCGACCTGGACAAACCCAAGCTGGTCTTCATCTTCGACGAGGCGCACCTGCTGTTCGACGATGCGCCGCCGGCACTGGTGCAGCGCATCGAGCAGGTGGTGCGGCTGATCCGCTCCAAGGGCGTGGGCGTGTACTTCTGCTCGCAGTTCCCCGACGACGTCCCGGCCAACATCCTCGGCCAGCTCGGCAACCGCGTGCAGCATGCGCTGCGCGCCTTCACCCCACGCGACCAGAAGGCGGTGAAGGTGGCGGCGGAGACCTTCGTGCCCAATCCCAAGCTCGATGTTGCCGCCACCCTGGCCAAACTCGGCACCGGCGAGGCGCTGGTCTCCACGCTGCAGGACAAGGGCATCCCCTCGCCCGTGCAGCAGACCCTGATCGCGCCGCCACGCTGCCGCATGGGCGCCATCACCGAGGCCGAGCGTGCCCAGGTGCGCGCCGGCAGCCCGGTGGGCAGCCGCTATGACACCGCCATCAACCGCGAGTCGGCCGCCGAGCTGCTGGCCCAGCGCGCGCAGAAGGCGGTGCAGCAGGCCGACGCCCCCAAGGCCCGCACGCGTGAGCAGGACGACGACCAGGCCGGCGGTTTCGGCCAGTCGATCAAGGACGCCATCTTCGGCACCAAACGGCGCCAGGGCATGATCGAAACGATGGCCAAGCAGACCACCCGGACGGTGGGCACCAAGCTGGGCAACCAGATCGTGCGCGGTATCCTCGGCGGGATTTTCGGCGGCAAGCGTTGAGCCGCGTCACCTCCTCACGAAACAAGAAGACCTGATGTCGCGTTGGCGTCCCCCTGCGGAAAAGAGTACGGCCCTGATCACCGCGCAGGGCCACCAGCGGCTGAAAGCCGAGCTGGACGATCTGTGGCGGGTGCGCCGGCCGGAGGTGGTCAAGGCGCTGGCGGCCGCCGCGGCGGAAGGCGACCGCTCGGAGAACGCCGAATACACCTACCGCAAGAAGCAGCTGGGCGAGATCGACCGCCGCGTGCGTTACCTGACCAAGCGGCTGGAATCGCTGCGGGTGGTGGACACCGTTCCGAGCGATCCGCAGGCGGTGTTCTTCGGCGCGTGGGTGGAACTTGAGAATGTGGACAGCGGCGATGTCAGCCGGTACCGCATCGTGGGGCCGGACGAAACCGATGCGGGCGCGGGGTGGATCAGCATCGATTCGCCGCTGGCGCGCGCGCTGCTCAAGAAGCGCGTGGACGACGAGTTCGAGGTGGAGCTGCCGAGCGGTCGCACCGGGTTTGCGGTGCTGACCGTGGCGTATGAAGCGCACGCGGCGGAGCAACCCGCCCGTTGATCGGCGGGTACGTCCTGCCTTCGCGCACCGGCCGGAAATAGTCGGCCTGCCGGTAGAACGCCAGGTCCTGCCGCGCATGCCAGCCCGGGATGCCCATCAAGGGCAGCGGACGCAGCTCCAACGGGTCATCCAGGAGATGATCGTTCTCGATCATCGCCGCCGTGCGGGCAACCGCCTGCGCATCGTCATCGCCCTGCACCACCACGCATTTGCCCACCAGCATGCGTGCCGGCAGCAGCGCCTGCTCCATCAGCGCATGGCCAATCACGCCGGCCACCGCGATATCGCCGGTGCGCCAGGCCTCCGCACGCGCGACGAACAACGCCACCCAGTCGTGCCGGTCCCAGGCGTCCAGCAGCGCAGGGTCGCGCACCCGCACGATCACCCCGGTCTCGTCGAACTGGGTCAGCGCGGCCTGCGCGCGGTTGCGCAACGCCGGTCCGTGCGCGGCGATGTGCCGGCACTGGCGTGCATTCAACGCCTGCTTGATCGCCGGGTAGCGCGCCCAGACCAGCGCATTGAACAGGTCATGCCAGCTGCACGGACGGGTTGCGATACGACCCTGCGCAATGCGTTGCTCGTAATGCAGTCCATCGGCGAGCAACGCGTCATCCTGCTCGACCAGCTGCCGACCGGGCAGCGCCAGGCGTCTGTCCAGTGCGTCCACGGCCGGCCAGTCGGCAGCGACCAGCAGATCCTCGTAGGCCGAGACCGCCGCCAACAGCGGGTGGCCGAAGCACGCGCGGTCCACCTCCCCACGCGCCGGCGCACGGAAACGCCGGCGGCCCACCGCCTCACGGGCGGCCGGGTCGGTCACAGCACCTTGATGTCGAGCCGGGTCTGCGCCGCGCTTTCATCGATCAGCGCATCGCCGTACAGATCGTGCTCGTCGCTTTCGGTGATCTCCACATCAACGAACTGGCCCACCCGCAGGCGCGCCTCGTCGGCATTCTGGATATGCACCAGGCCGTCGATTTCCGGTGCATCGGCCTTGGAACGCGCCACGGCGATACCGTCTTCGATCGCGTCCACCAGGCACTGCTGCACCGTCCCGATCTTGGCCTCCAGGCGTGCGGCGGAGATCTCCGCCTGGCGCGCCATGAAGCGGGCCAGGCGCTCCTGCTTGACCTCGTCGGGCACCGCGCCGGGCAGATCGTTGGCGGTGGCGCCGGTGACCGGCGAGTAGGCAAAGGCGCCGACCCGATCCAGCTGTGCCTCGTCCAGGAACGACAACAGGTCCTCGAACTCGGCCTCGGTCTCGCCGGGGAAGCCGACGATGAAGGTCGAGCGCACGGTGATGTCCGGGCACAACTGGCGCCAGCGCTGTACGCGCTCCAGGGTCTTGTCGACCGCGCCCGGGCGCTTCATCAGTTTGAGGATGCGCGGGCTGGCGTGCTGGAACGGGATGTCCAGGTACGGCAGGATCCGGTTCTCGGCCATCAGCGGCACGATCTCGTCCACATGCGGATACGGGTACACGTAGTGCATGCGGGTCCAGGCATCCAGTTCGGACAGGCCTTCACACAGCGCCTTCAGACGGGTCTGGTACGCCTTGTCGCGCCACATGCGCTCGGCATACTTCACGTCCACGCCGTAGGCCGAGGTGTCCTGGGAGACCACCAGCAGTTCCTTGACGCCGCCGCGCACCAGCCGCTCGGCCTCGCGCAGCACCTCGTCGACCGGGCGCGAGACCAGCTTGCCGCGCATCGACGGAATGATGCAGAAGCTGCACGTGTGGTTGCAGCCCTCGGAAATCTTAAGGTAGGCGTAATGGCGCGGGGTCAGCTTGATGCCGTAGTCCGGCACCAGGTCCACGAACGGATCGTGCTTGGGCGGCAGCGCGGCGTGCACCGCTTCCATCACGCTCATGTAGTCCTGCGGGCCGGACACGGCCAGCACGTTCGGGTAGGCCTCGCGGATCTGTTCCGGGCGCTTGCCCAGGCAACCGGTGACGATCACCTTGCCGTTGGCGTTCATCGCCTCGCCGATCGCATCCAGCGATTCGGTCACCGCCGAATCAATGAAGCCGCAGGTGTTGACCACCACCACGTCGGCCGAATCGTAGGACGGAACAATGTCGTAGCCCTCGGACCGCAGCTGGGTGAGGATGCGCTCGGAATCGACGAGGGCCTTGGGGCAGCCAAGGCTGACGAAGCCGACTTTGGGGTTCAGCTGGGACATGGATCAGGACTCTGGGGGCCTGGGTCGGAATGACCTGGGGCCGGAAACGGCGGCAAGTATACCGGCGTTGCACGTCCAGCCCTGAACCGGATCGCCGACCCAGCCGCCAGACCCGGCATGGCCGGTGACGCCGCGCTAACCGGTGCGGGCCCGATAATGAATCCCTTCACCAACGGGAGTCTCGCATCATGGGTGAGTGGGTCACGCTCGACACGCATCACGGACCGGTCCGCGCCTGGCAGGCCGAACCGGACGGCAAGCCCCGCGGCGGGCTGGTGGTCATCCAGGAGATCTTCGGCACCAACGCGCACATCCGTGAGGTGGCCGAAGGCTTCGCCGCCGCAGGTTACGCGGTGCTGGCGCCCTCCTTCTTCGATCTGGTTGACGGCCCGGACGCCGACCCCGATGCCCTGCCCTACGACCCGGACGGCGTGAAGCAGGGGCTGGAGCGCGTCAACGCCCTGGGGGTGGAGAAGGCCCTGGAGGTCGTCCGCGCTGCCGCCTCGCGGCTGGCCCCGGCGGGCAGGGTCGGCACCGTGGGCTACTGCTGGGGCGGCAGCATCGCGCTGCTGGCCGCGCTGCGCCTTGGCCTGCCGTCGGTCAGCTACTACGGCGCGCGCAACGTGCAGTTCCTCGACGAAACGCCCAAGGCACCGGTGCTGTTCCACTTCGGCGCCCAGGACAGGAGCATCCCGCCGGAGGCGATCAAGGCCCACCGCGAGAAACTGCCGCAGATGGCCACCTTCGTCTACCCGGCCGACCATGCCTTCAACCGCAACGTCGGACATGCGTATGATCCAGACAGCGCCACCCTGGCGCTGGAACGCACCCTGGACTTCTTTGCGGAGCATCTTGGATGAGCGAGTTCGAACTGGATTCACGCCTGGCCACCGATAGCGTACTGGTAGCAGAAGGGCCGTTGTCGCAAGTGCGGTTGATGAATGACGAGCGGTACCCGTGGTTGATCCTGGTGCCGCGTCTGGCCGGCATCACCGAATGGATCGAGCTGGACGGCGACCAGCAGGACAAACTGCGCACCGAGTTGAACCGGGCCTGCAAGGCGCTCAAGGGCACCGACGGTGTGGAAAAGATCAACATCGGCGCGCTGGGCAACATCGTGCGCCAGCTGCACTTCCACGTCATCGGCCGCCACGTCGGCGACCCGGCGTGGCCCGGGCCGGTCTGGGGCCACGGCCAGGCCCACCGTCACGATCCGGACGTGCTCACCCAGCGTGTCGCGTACTGGAAGGAACGGCTAGGATATCCGGCCCACTCCTGACGGACCCTGCCCCTGATGCGTTCGAACCTGATTGCCGCCATCGTCCTGATCCTCGTGGGCCTGTTTCTGCTGGCCAGCAACCTGGGCTGGACCAACATGAACATGGGCCGCCTGATCCTTACCTGGTGGCCGGTGATCCTGGTGGCGGTTGGCATCGGACTGCTGTTCGGCCGCGGCAAATGACGCGGCGGCGGTGAACGGAAAAAGCGCGGATCGCTCCGCGCTTTTTTTGTTTCCGGGCGACAGGCAGCCGACCAACGGTCGGCTCTACCTGAGGCGGTGACGCAGCCCGACCTGCCGCTCAGGTGCGCGGCAGGGTCACGCCGGTCTGGCCCTGGTACTTGCCGCCGCGATCCTTGTAGGACGTCTCGCAGATATCGTCCTTGTCGGCCTGGAAGAACAGCATCTGCGCCACGCCTTCGTTGGCATAGATGCGCGCCGGCAGCGGCGTGGTGTTGCTGAATTCCAGGGTGACGTGGCCTTCCCACTCCGGCTCCAGCGGGGTCACGTTGACGATGATCCCGCAGCGCGCATACGTGCTCTTGCCCAGGCACACCACCAGCGTGTCGCGCGGAATGCGGAAGTACTCCACGGTGCGGGCCAGCGCGAAGCTGTTCGGCGGAATGATGCACTCGTCGCCGACGATGTCCACGAAGCTGCCCGGGTCGAAATGCTTCGGGTCGACGATGGTGGAATTGATGTTGGTGAACACCTTGAACTCGCGCGAGCAGCGCACGTCGTAACCGTAGCTGGAGGTGCCGTAGCTGACGATGCGCTGGCCGTTGGCCTGCTTGACCTGGCCGGCTTCGAACGGCTCGATCATGCCGTGCTGCTCGGCCATCTGGCGGATCCAGCGGTCACTCTTGATGCTCATGTAGGGGTCCTGGAGGCAGTGGGGGCACGGCGGAGGCGCCCGGGGCACGATTCTAGCAGCCGCCCCCCGCAGCCGGTCAGAGCAGCCGGTCAGAGCAGCGAGGACAGGATCGGAATGCTGGCCCGCGGGCGCTTGCCCATCTCTTCCACCAGCCGTTCGGCCGCCCGCAGATAGGCCTGCGCGGCCGGCGAGTCCGGTGCGGCGGCGACGATCGGGGTGCCCGCGTCGCCCTGCTCGCGGATGCCGATGTCCAGCGGCAGCGAGCCGAGCAGCGGCACGCCGTACTGCGCGGCCATGCGCTCGCCACCGCCCTGGCCGAACAGGTGCTCGACGTGGCCGCAGTTGCTGCAGGTGTGCACGGCCATGTTCTCGACCAGGCCCAGCACCGGCACCTCGACCTTCTCGAACATCTTCAGCGCCTTCTTCGCATCCAGCGTGGCGATGTCCTGCGGCGTGGTGACGATCACCGCACCGGCCAGCGGAATCTTCTGGGTCAGGGTGAGCTGGATGTCGCCGGTGCCCGGCGGCAGGTCGATCAGCAGATAGTCCAGGTCGTCCCACAGCGTGTCGTTGAAGAACTGCGTCATCGCCGAGGTCGCCATCGGCCCGCGCCAGATCATCGGCGTCTCGTCCTCAATCAGATAGCCGATCGACATGGTTTCAACGCCAAACGCACGCAGCGGTTCGATCGACTTGTTGTCCGGGCTTTCCGGGCGGCCACTCAGGCCGAGCATCATCGGCACGCTGGGGCCGTAGATGTCGGCATCCAGCAGGCCGACGCGCGCGCCCAGACGGGCCAGTGCGACGGCGAGATTGACGGCGGTGGTGGACTTGCCGACACCGCCCTTGCCCGAGCCAACGGCGATCACGTTGCGGATGCGCGGATGCGGCGTCAGCCCCTTCTGCACCTGGCTGGCATGGGGACGACGAGACTGGCTGGCACTCACTGCGGGCACTCCGGAAACGCTTCAGGGGAACCAAACACTATACAACCTTGACGGTGCCTGACTAAGAATCGGACTTGCTAGGAATCCATGCAATTTTCGTTAAGTTCATGTTACGTTCGATTGGCACCACGTTGAGCGTTTTCTGCGCGTTTTCGGGAGGGAATCATTGGCGTCGTGCATTCGTATCTGCTCTATGGACTATCAATGAATTACCCACGCAATACCGCTCGTCGCACCACCCTCGCAACTGCACTGTTCTCTGCCCTGATCGCCACCGCGGCCGTACCGGCCCTGGCACAGGACCAGGCCACGACGCTGGACAAAGTCACCGTCACCGGCTCGCTGATTCCGCAGACCGACCTCGAAACCCAGACCCCGGTGATGTCCATCACCGCGCAGGACATCCAGACCCGCGGCTTCACCAGCGTGGCCGAAGTGCTGCAGCAGTCCTCGCTGACCACCGGCGGCCTGCAGGGCGGCCAGACCTCCGCCTCGTTCACCCAGGGCGCTGAAGCGGCCGGCATGTTCGGCCTGAACCCGGGTTACACCAAGTACCTGATCAACGGTCGCCCGATGATGTCGTACCCGGCGCTGTACAACGGCGGCGATACGTTCAACAACATCAGCGGCATTCCGATCGACATCGTCGAGCGCATCGAAATCCTGCCGGGCGGCCAGTCCTCCCTGTACGGGTCGGACGCGATCGCCGGCGTGGTCAACATCATCCTCAAGGAACGCATGGAAGGTGGCACGTTCACCGTCCGTGGCGGCACCTACAGCGAAGGCGGCGGCAACAACCTGCGCGTCAGCGCGGCCCACGGCTTCAGCGCTTTCGATGACCGCTTCAACGCACTGGTCAACGTGCAGATCGAGTCGAGCAACCCGATCTGGGGCTACCAGCGCGACCTGACCAAGGCCACCAATGCCAACGGCTACACCGCACAGGTGCCGGGCAACGACTTCGCGGTCATCGACGCCGACACCAACCGCCTGTACATGATGGACCCGACCAACTGCGCCAGCGTCGCCGGCCAGTTCGGTGGCACCACCGTGATGGGTTCGCGCGCCTCCGGCCTGTCCTGCGGCTCGGTGTACGGCGCCGGCTACAAGACCCTGAAGAACGGCAAGGACAGCGGCCAGTTCTATTCGGCGATGACCTTTGACGTCAACGACGACCTGCAGCTGTTCGCCGACGTGCTGTACAGCAAGGAAAAGACCGAATACACCTCCGGCTCGAACTACCTGTGGTGGGGCACCAAGAGCACGATGGGCGGTTTCTACGACCAGTCCTCCGGCAAGGTGGTCAACCTGCAGCGCGCCTTCGCACCGGAAGACATCGGCGGCCAGGGCTACAAGGACGTGCTCAACAGCGATGAGAGCCGCTCCTACCAGGTGACCCTGGGTGCCAAGGGCGCCTTCGGCAACTGGGACTACAGCGCCAGCTTCACCCGCGGTGAGTACAAGCTCACCGAGAACAAGTTCATGCGCTGGAAGGACCCGATCAACAACTACTTTGCCGAGCACGTGCTGGGTCCGGTACTGGGCACCACCGCCGACGGCTGGGACATCTACAACCCGAACTGGGGCGCGTTCTACTCGGCGATCTCGCCGGAAGATTTCGCCAGCTTCACCGGCTACGCGCACAACCGCAGCCGCACCTGGCAGAACCTGGCCCGCGCGCAGGTCACCAACGGCTCGCTGTTCTCGCTGCCGGGCGGTGATGCCGGCTTCGCGGTCGTCGTCGAAGGCGGCAGCGAAGGCTGGGACTACTCCCCCGACCAGCGCCTGCTGGACGGCCAGGCATGGGGCTCGTCGGCCGTGGCCGGCAACGGCCACCGCAGCAACTACGCGGTGACCTCCGAGCTGCGCATGCCGCTGCTGGAATCGCTGACCGTGACCGCCTCGGGTCGCTACGACGCCTTCAAGATCGCCGACAACACCGTCGACAAGGCCACCTACAGCCTGGGTCTGGAATACCGTCCGCTTGAGAGCCTGCTGTTCCGCGGCAAGTACGGCACCGCCTTCCGCGCGCCGACCCTGTCCGATGCCTTCCAGGGCACCAGCGGCTACTACGCCAACAACTCGACCGACTACTACCGTTGCGGCCAGCTGGGCTACACCCCGGGCAACACCGCCGACTGCCGTTACGACAACAGCGTCTCGGTGTACTCCGAGCGCGCCGGCAACCCGGACCTGGAGCCGATCACCGCCGACGTGTGGAACGCCGGTCTGGTCTGGGCGCCGATGCCGACCCTGTCGATCTCCGCCGACTACTACAACTGGAAGATCGAGAACGAAGTCGACACCGCCAGCACCGACCAGCTGCTGCTGGCCGAGTACTACTGCCGCAACAGCCTGCCCAACGCCGCCTCGGCCAGCTGCCAGAACGTGGCCGACTGGGTCGTGCGCGACGCCGCCGGCAACCTGAGCAGCCTGTACACGCCGAAGATGAACGTCGCGCGCCAGAACCTCCAGGCCGTGACCGTTGGCTTCAAGTACCTGCAGGACATCGGCCGCTTCGGCGCGCTGCAGTTCTCGGGCAACTACACCAACATGCTCAAGCGTGAAGTGCAGTCCGAGCCGGGTGAAGATTTCCAGGATCTGCTGGGCAACCCGATCGCGATGTGGAACTACGACAACTACGCCAAGGTGCGCAGCGATGCCGCCGTGGCCTGGTCGATCGGCAAGTTCACCACCACCGCCTACGCCAACTATGTCGGCAAGACGCCGAACTACCTGGCCGGTCTGAACGGTTACGACTACACCCACCCCGCGTCGGGCAAGTCGGCAGGCAAGTGGGGTTCGTACACCACCTACAACCTGAGCGTGAACTACCGTGCACAGGACGACCTGACGCTGTCGGTGATGGTCAACAACGTGTTCAACAAGATGCCGGAAGGCCAGGTGTACAGCTACCCGGGCACCTCCGGCACGCCGTACAACAATGCCTTCTACAGCATCTACGGCCGCGCCGTGTACGCGCAGATGAAGTACGACTTCGGCAAGTAAGCGCCGCAGGCACCACCGGCGACCGGGCAGGGCCCTGCCCTGCCGGACGCCACCCGGAACGCCCCGAAAGGGGCGTTTCGCGTTTCCGGCATCGCCTGGAACCCGGAAAACAGAAACCGTTTTCAGCTGCAACTATTCAGCCGAGGCTCATCTAGCCTCAGGTTACAAATTGATACCTTTTATTACATTGTTGTTTTGTATTGATTTTTAAGGATTTTCGACACCTTATTCCGTTTGGCAATGTGACACCCCCGTGTAGCCATCGTTAAGCCCATGTTACGTTCAGCCACGAAGCAAGGACGCATTCAGCGCGCCGCTGAAAGCGGTTCCAGGACGGAACACCGCCACGTCACTTCTGCTTACGGGGATCCCCATGTCTCGCCAACGCTCCACGATTTCGCGTCACCCGCTGACCGCTGCCGTCCTCACCGGCATGCTGATGGCCAGCGCCGCCACCGCCTTCGCCCAGGACAGCAGCACTGTCAACCTGGACAAGGTCACCGTCACCGGCTCGCTGATTCCGCAGACCGAGATCGAGACCCATACCCCGGTCGTGACGGTCACCGCCGAAGACATCCAGACCCGCGGATTCACCAGCGTGGCCGATGTGCTGCAGCAGTCCTCGCTGACCACCGGCGGCCTGCAGGGCGGCCAGACCTCCGCCTCGTTCACCCAGGGCGCTGAAGCGGCCGGCATGTTCGGCCTGAGCCCGAGCTACACCAAGTACCTGATCAACGGCCGGCCGATGCTGTCCTACCCCGCCCTGTACAACGGCGGCGACACGTTCAACAACATCAGCGGCATCCCGATCGACATCGTCGAGCGCATCGAGATCCTGCCGGGCGGCCAGTCCTCCCTGTACGGGTCGGACGCGATCGCCGGCGTGGTCAACATCATCCTCAAGGAACGCATGGACGGCGGCGTGCTCAACGTCCGTGGCGGCACCTACACCGAAGGCGGCGGCAGCACCTTCCGCGTCAGCGGCGCCAGGGGCTTCAACAGCGCCGACGACCGCCTGAACGTACTGGTCAACGCGCAGTTCGAGTCGAGCAATCCGATCTGGGGCTACCAGCGCGACATCACCAGGACCACCAACGGCAAGGGTTACACCGCACAGGTGCCGACCAACGACTTCCTGGTGGTCAATCCGGCGGCCGGCAACGCCTACCTGATGATGGACCCCAACCTGTGCGCCAACGTGGCCGGCCAGTTCGGCGGCACCACCGTGCTGGGCACCCGCGCGGCGGGCCAGTCGTGCGGCTCGATCTACAGCCCGGGCTACAAGACCGTCAAGAACGGCAAGGACAGCGCGCAGCTCTACAGCTCGTTCACCTTCGACGTGAACGACAACTTCCAGCTGTTCGGCGATGCGCTGTACAGCTACGAGGACGTCAAGTACGCGACCGGCTCGAACTACACCTGGTGGGGCACCGCATCCGGCTACGGCCGCTTCTGGGACCAGACCAGCGGCCAGTGGATGAACCTGCAGCGCGCGTTCGCCCCGGAAGACATCGGACCGAACGGCTACAAGGACATCCTCAATACCGACCGCAACAAGGCCTACCAGGTCACCCTCGGCGGCCGCGGCACATTCGGCAACTGGGATTACAGCGCCAACTTCACCCGCGGCGAGTACAAGCTGACCGAGCGCAACTTCGTGCGCTGGGCCGATCCGATCAACAACTATTTTGAAGAGCACGTGCTCGGCCCGCAGCTGGGTACCCGCAGTGGCTATGCCGTGTTCGCACCGAACTGGGAGGCGTTCTACGCGCCGATCCCCGCAGGCGATTTCGCCACCTTCACCGGCTATACCGAAAGCCAGAGCCGTACCTGGCAGAACCTGGGCCGCTTCCAGATCACCAACGGCTCGCTGTTCTCGCTGCCGGGCGGTGACGCCGGCTTTGCCGTGGTCGCCGAGGCCGGCAGCGAAGGCTGGGACTACACGCCCGATCCGCGCCTGATGGACGGCAGCGTGTGGGGCACCACCGCCGTCGCCGGTGCCGGCCACCGCAGCAACTATTCGGTGACCAGCGAACTGCGCCTGCCGCTGCTGGATTCGCTGACCGTGACCGGTTCGGGCCGCTACGACGCGTTCAAGATCGGCAGCAGCACCGTGGACAAGGCGACCTACAGCATCGGCGTGGAGTTCCGTCCGATCGAGAGCCTGCTGTTCCGCGGCAAGTACGGCACCGCCTTCCGCGCGCCCAGCCTGTCCGATGCCTTCCAGGGCCTGAGCGGCTACTACGCCAATGGCGCCACCGACTACTACCGCTGCGGCCAGCTCGGCTACGCGCCCACTGACACCACCGGCTGCGCCTACGACAGCGTCTCGGTGTTCGGCCAGCGCGCCGGCAACCCGGACCTCGAGCCGATCACCGCCGACGTCTGGAACGCCGGCATCGTCTGGGCACCGCTGAACAACCTCTCGTTCTCGGTGGACTACTACAACTGGAAGATCAAGAACGAAGTCGACACGCTGAGCTCGGACCAGCTGCTGCTGGCCGAGTACTACTGCCGCAACGGCCAGACCAACAACACCTCGGCCAGCTGCCAGAACGTGGCCGACTGGATCACCCGCGACGCCTCCGGTGTGCTCGATGAGATCTACACGCCGAAGATGAACGTGGCCAGCCAGAACCTGCAGGCCGTCACCGCCAGCGCCAAGTACCTGCAGGAACTGGGGCGTTTCGGCTCGCTGCAGTTCTCCACCAACTACACCAACATGATCAAGCGCGAGCTGCAGCCGCAGCCGGGTGACGCGTACCTGGATCTGCTGCGCGATCCGTACAACATGTGGATCTACGACTCCTACGCCAAGGTGCGCGCCGATGGCTCGCTGGCCTGGGCGTTGGACAAGTGGACCACCACGCTGTACTTCAACTACGTCGGCAAGACCCCGAACTACCTCGCCTATGCCGGCAACGGGTACGACTACGTGCATCCGTCGGGTGCCAAGGCAGGCAAGTGGGGGTCGTACACCACCTACAACCTGAGCGTGAACTACCGTGCGCTGGACAACGTGACCTTCTCGCTGATGGTCAACAACGTGTTCAACAAGATGCCCGACAACCAGGCGAGCAACTACCCGGGCACCTCGGGCACGCCGTACAACAATTACTTCTACAACATCTACGGCCGCGCGGTGTATGTGCAGGCCAAGTACGAATTCGGCCACTGACCGCCGCGTTCACCCCGCTTCAGAGCCCCGCTTCGGCGGGGCTTTTTTTTGCGGTGTGAAACTCGATCCGGCGATCAATCTCAATTGTTAATACCGCGTGCATATTCACTTACCACTCATGATGATGCAGATCGCATTTTTTGTTGATTTTGCAACCACTTGTTTTTACGTGCTTTTTCACTTTGCCCGCACATTCACCAACGTCGATTAATTGACAACCCTGCGGCAAGCACGTTAAGCCTGCGTTACTTTCCCTGACAGCGTCCGTTCAACCGCGTGTCAGCCCCACGGAAGGGAAAGCTTCGACTTCACCACAACACGGGTATCCACATGTCCTGCCAAGGTTTGAAGATTTCGCGTCATCCGCTCACCGCCGCCGTTCTGTCCGGCCTGCTGTTCGTCAGCGCCAGCGCCCTCGCGCAGGACAGCGAGCCTGCGACCAACCTGGATCGCGTCACCGTCACCGGTTCGTTGATCCCGCAGACCCAGATCGAAACGCACACCCCGGTGCTGACCGTCACCGCCGAAGACATCCAGACCCGCGGCTTCACCAGCGTGGCCGAAGTGCTGCAGCAGTCCTCGCTGACCACCGGCGGTCTGCAGGGCGGCCAGACCGCGGCCTCATTCACCCAGGGCGCCGAGGCGTCGGGCATGTTCGGCCTGGATCCGGGCTACACCAAGTACCTGATCAACGGCCGCCCGATGCTGCAGTACCCGGCGCTGTACAACGGCAGCGACGCCTTCAACAACCTCAGCGGCATCCCGATCGACATCGTCGAGCGCATCGAAATCCTGCCGGGCGGCCAGTCCTCCCTGTACGGGTCGGACGCGATCGCCGGCGTGGTCAACATCATCCTCAAGGAGCGCATGGACGGCGGCGTGCTCAACGTCCGTGGCGGCGCCTACTCCGAGGGCGGCGGCAGCAACTTCCGCCTGAGCGGGGCCAAGGGCTTCAACAGCGCCGATGACCGCTTCAACGCACTGGTCAACGTGCAGTACGAAAAGAGCAGCCCGATCTGGGGCTACCAGCGTGACCTGACCCGCACCAACAACGCGCACGGCTACAGCCCGCAGGTGCCGTCCAACGACTTCCTGGTGTACCTGCCGGCGAACCAGAACCGGTTCGTGATGATGGACCCGAGCCGTTGCGCGAACGTCGCAGGGCAGTTCGGGGGCACCACCGTGCTGGGCACCCGCACCTCCGGCGAGTCCTGCGGCTCGGCCTACGGCGCCGGCTACCGCACGCTGAAGAACGACAAGGAAAGCAGCCAGTTCTACAGCTCGATGACGTTCGATGTGAACGACAACTTCGAGCTGTTCGCCGATGCGCTGTACAGCCTGGAAGAGGTCAAGTACACCGCCGGTTCGGGCTACACCTTCTGGGGCAGCGACCTGAGCTTCGGTGCGTTCTATGACCAGGGCACCGACCAGTACATGAACCTGCAGCGCGCGTTCGCGCCGGAGGACATCGGGCCCAACGGCTACAAGGACATCCTCAACACCGACCGCAACAAGGCCTACCAGTTCACCCTGGGCGGCCGCGGCACGTTCGGCAACTGGGACTACAGCGCCAGCTTCAGCCGCGGCGAGTACAAGCTGACCGAACGTGGCTTCGTGCGCTGGGCCGATGCGATCGACGGCTACTTCGAGGACCACGTGCTGGGCCCGGTGCTCGGCACCACCGATGACGGCTACAACATCTACAACCCGAACTGGACCGCGTTCTACGCCACGCTGCCGGCCGGCGACTTCCAGAGCTTCACCGGTTTCACCACCAGTGAAAGCCGCACCTGGCAGAACCTGGGCCGCTTCCAGATCACCAATGGTTCGCTGTTCACCCTGCCCGGCGGCGATGCCGGTTTCGCCGTGGTTGCCGAAGCAGGCAGCGAAGGCTGGGATTACACCCCCGACGCGCGCCTGATGGATGGCACGGTGTGGGGCACCACCTCGGTGGCCGGCGCCGGCCATCGCAGCAACTACGCGCTGACCACCGAACTGCGCCTGCCACTGCTGGAATCGCTGACCGTGACCGGCTCGGGCCGCTATGACGCGTTCAAGATCGCCGACAACACCGTCGACAAGGCGACCTACAGCATTGGCGTGGAATACCGCCCGATCGAAAGCCTGCTGTTCCGCGGCAAGTACGGCACCGCCTTCCGCGCGCCGACCCTGCCCGATGCCTTCCAGGGTGAGAGCGGCTTCTACGCCAACGGCGCAGTGGACTACTACCGCTGCGGCCAGCTCGGTTACGACCCGGCCGATACCGTCGGCTGCCCGTACGCACAGGAATCGGTGTTCGGCACCCAGGCCGGCAACCCGGACCTGGAGCCGATCACCGCCGATGTCTGGAACGCAGGCATCGTGTGGGCGCCGATGAGCAACCTGTCGCTGTCGGTGGACTACTACAACTGGAAGATCGAGAACGAGGTGGACAACCTCAGCTCGGACCAGCTGCTGCGCGCGGAGTACTACTGCCGCAACAACCTGGACAACGCCACCTCGGCCACCTGCGACAACGTGGCCGACTGGATCACCCGCGATGCCGCGGGCAACCTGGAGCAGATCTTCACCCCGAAGCTCAACGTGGCGCGCCAGAACCTGCAGGCCATCACCGCCAGCTTCAAGTACGTGCAGGACATCGGCCGCTTCGGCTCGCTGCAGTTCGCCAGCAACTACACCAACATCCTCAAGCGCGAACTGCAGCCGCAGCCGGGTGACAACTACCTGGACCTGCTGCGTGACCCGTACGCGATGTGGTACTACGACGCCTACGCCAAGGTGCGCACCGACGGCTCGGTCGGCTGGGCCAAGGACAAGTGGACCACCACGATGTACTTCAACTACATCGGCAAGACCGCCAACTACATGTCCTACCTGGGCGAGAGCTTCGACTACGTCCATTCGTCCGGCTACAAGGCCGGCAAGTGGGGCTCCTACACCACCTACAACCTGAGCGTGAACTACCGGGCCCTGGACAACCTGACCCTGTCGGTGATGGTCAACAACGTCTTCAACAAGATGCCCGACGGCCAGGCCCACAGCTACGCCGGCAACATTGCCTCGCCGTACAACACCTACATGTACAACCCGTATGGCCGGGCCATCTACGTGCAGGCCAAGTATGACTTCGGGGTGAGCAGCAACTGACCCGAACCCGACCGGCCACGCTGCCGTGTCGCTCAAGGCCCCCGTCTTCGGACGGGGGCCTTTTCTTTGTGTCGCACTGTGTCTGCGAACCGCCCAATTGCGCAAAACGATACGAAGTCACCTATTCATAGTTCACTCATAAAGACAGGATGAGCAAACCGTGATGACAACCAAGCAATTGTATTTATTGCACTTTTCTTAAAAGCCGGGGGTGAATTCGTTCACTCGCGTGAGGGTGATGTACATTTCTTGTTAATTGCGTGTTAGGTTCGAATGACGCTAGGACGGCGACTGAACCTACACAAAACGGCCACCACGGAATGAGGCCGTCTCACTTCACCAGGGGATTCATAGATGACCAACCACAGCATCCGGCACATCCGCCACCCGCTGACCAGCGCCCTGCTGGCCGGCCTGGCAGTCGCCGCCGGTTCGGCCCCCGCGTTCGCGCAGGAAGCCGGCACCAACCCGATCGACCTCGACAAAGTGACCGTAACCGGCTCGCGCATCGCGCGTACCGGCTTTGTGACCCCGTCGCCGGTGACGGCGATCACCGCTGAGGAAATCCGCAGCACGGGCGCGCTGAACATCGGCGACCTGATGAACAAGATGCCGCAGTTGACCCCGAGCTACTCGCTGGGCAACTCGACCCGCTTCATCGGTACCGCTGGTCTGGGCCTGATGGATCTGCGCGGCATGGGTCCGTCGCGCACCCTGGTGCTGGTCAATGGTCGTCGCCACGTGGGCGCCAGCCCGGGCTCGACCTCGGTCGACGTCAACACGATCCCGGTGGAATGGATCGAGCGCGTTGAAGTGATCACCGGCGGCGCCTCGGCCGTGTACGGCGCCGACGCCGTGGCCGGCGTGGTCAACTTCATCATGAAGAAGAGCTTCGAAGGCTTCGAGCTGCGTGCCCAGGCGGGCCAGGCGGACGAAGGCAGCTTCGACCGCTCGTTCGTCAGCTTCTCGGGCGGCAGCGACTTCGCCGACGGCCGCGGCAGCGCCGCCATCGCACTGGAATACAGCAAGCAGGGCCGCTTCGGCCGTGGCGACCGTGAAATCGGCCGTCGCTACCAGGTCTCGGTGCCGAACCCGAACTACGACCGCACCAAGCCGCCGAGCGAAAGCAACCCGCAGACCATCCTGGCCAGCCCGGGTGGCAACCACTCCATCTCGTACGGCGGTACGATGGACCTGGGGCCGATGACGATCTCGCGTACCGGCACCCGCACCACGGCGTTCAGCCCGGCCAATCGTTACCTGTTCAACGATGACGGCAGCTACCGCAAGAACCGCTACGACGGCACCATCGTCAGCGCCACCAGCTGCGTGGACTGCGACTTCGCCGACCTGAACGCCGTTGCCGACCTGCAGCCGTCGTTCGACCGCGTCAGCTTCAACACCGTGCTCAACTTCGAACTGAACGACAACCACCGTCTGTTCTTCGAAGGCAAGTACACCAAGACCGAGTCGGAGTTCTACGGTCAGCCGGCGTTCGACAGCAGCCTGCGCCTGCGCCGCGACAATGCGTACATCTCCAACGACCTGCGCGCGCTGATGGATTCGCGCCGCGTGATCGTGACGAACGCCGATGGCAGCACCACCAATCGTGCGATCTCGAACGACAGCAACAACACGGAAAGCAACCTGATCCTGGCCCGCTTCAACGTCGACGCCGGCCGTCGCGGTGAGCAGATCGAACGCCAGACCACCCGTGCCGTGCTGGGTCTGGAAGGCAACCTGGGCGAAGAGTGGACGTATGAAGCGTCGGCCAACTTCGGCCAGACCACCATCGACCGCATCAACCTGAACAACCGCATCACCGAGCGTTGGCACGCCGGTATGGATACCGCGCTGGATTCCAGCGGCCGTGTCGTCTGCCGCGCCTCGCTGGACCCGAACGCGATCAACCCGAACACCGGGCAGCGCTACAACCAGGCCCTGATCGCCGGCTGCGTGCCGTTCTCGGTCTTCGGCAACGGCGCGATCTCCAAGGAAGCGGCCGAGTGGTTCAACACCCGTTCGCTGAACCAGTCCAAGCTGAAGCAGCAGGTGTTCAGCGCCTCGGTCGCCAACAACTCGCTGTTCTCGCTGCCGGCCGGCGACGTCGGCTTCGCCGGCGGTGTGGAATACCGCAAGGAACAGAGCCAGGAAAACACCGACGCCCTGTCGGCCCTGGGCCTGACCTTCCTCAACGCCATTCCGAGCCGCGGCGGTGAGTACAACGTCAAGGAAGTGTTCGCGGAAACCACCGTGCCGCTGCTGGCCGACCTGCCGCTGATCCGTCGACTGAACCTGGATCTGGCCGGCCGTTGGTCGGACTATGATTCCATCGGCGACACCAAGACCTGGAACGTCGGTCTGGATTGGGAAATCCTGAGCAGCCTGCGCGTCCGTGGTACCTACGCCAGCGCCGTGCGTGCACCGAGCATCGGCGAGCTGTACAACCCGCAGTCGCAGAACTTCGCGACCATCGCCGATCCCTGCAGCACGCTCAGCACCAACAGCAACCGTCCGGCGACCGCCAAGGACCCGGCACTGCGCGCTGCCAACTGCGCCGCGCTGGGCATCCCGGCCAACTGGGTTGACACCTACTCGGCCAACCGTCCGGGCGTCAGCGGTGGCAACCCGAACCTGAAGCCGGAAGAAGCCAAGACCCTGTCGTTCGGCTTCGTGTGGCAGCCGGAGTTCCTGGAAGGCTTCGGCATGTCCATGGACTACTGGCGCGTGACCCTGACCGACGCGATCGGTTCGGTCTCCGCCCAGACCCTGGCGACCCGCTGCGTGGATTCGCCGGGAGGCGTGCAGAACAACCCGTTCTGCGATTCCATCAAGCGCGCCCCGGTGGGCGGCTACACCTCGCCGACCGGCACCGCATTCCCGGAATACAGCATCTACAACTGGGTTGCGATCTCGGAAAACCTGGCCAAGTCGCGTCGCGTCGGCGTCGATCTGGAAATGGACTACCGCTTCAACCTGCTGGGTGGCTTCACCACCATGCGCCTGGTCGGTACCCGTCTGATCCAGTCGCGTGAATGGGCCTTCCAGTCGTTCCCGGACGAGTTCACCGAATACGTCACGTACTACACCGATCCGCGCTGGCGCGGTCAGTTCACCACCACGTACAAGCGTGGTGACTGGCGCGCTTCGTGGGACATGACCTACGTCGACGGCAACCTGCGCGTCACCCCGGACAGCTACAACTCCAACCCGGGTTCGCAGAGCCCGATCCGCAACCCGTCGTACCTGTACCACAACATGCAGGTCGGCTATAAGTTCCCGAACTCGGGCATCGACGTCTACGTGGGCGTGGACAACGTGTTCGACAAGGATCCGCCGGTGAACTACTTCGGTGCCGACGCCGGTGCCGCCCTGTACGACAGCATTGGTCGTTACATGTACATGGGCATCACCTACAAGTTCTGATCCATCCAGAACCGCACCACGAAAAAGCCCGGCATCCGCCGGGCTTTTTCTTTGCCTGCGCCGCTCAGTCGGCGAGGATGGCGCGCGCGGCGTTGTGGCCCGGCGCGCCGGTGACGCCGCCCCCGGGATGGGTACCGGCACCGCACAGATACAACCCGGGCAACGCGCCCCGGTAGTCCGCCTGGCCGAGCATCGGGCGCGCACTGAACAGCTGGTTGAGGCTGAGGGCGCCGTGGAAGATGTCGCCACCGATCAAGCCGAAGGTGCGCTCCAGATCCAGGGGACTCATGCTCTGCCGCCCCAACACCGAGGCGGCGAATCCCGGCGCATGGCGCTCGACCGTGGCGATCATCAGGTCGGCCACTTCTTCCCGATGGTCGTCCCAGTGCCGGCCGCCCGGCAGCTGCGGCGCGACGTGCTGGCAGAACAGACTGGCCACGTGCTGCCCGGGCGGCGCCAGCGACGGGTCCAGCGTGCTGGGAATCAGCAGCTCCACCACCGGCTCGCGCGACCACCCGTGCGCGCGCGCGTCCTGCCAGGCGCGGTCCATGTAATCCAGGCTGGGAGCGATGATGATGCCGGCAGTGAGGTGATCGCCCGGCCCCGGCAGGCAGGTGAAGGATGGCAGGCGCGACAGCGCCACGTTCATGCGGAACGTGCCGGACCCGCAGCGCCAGTGGGCCATGCGTTCGCGGGTGGCCTCGGGCACCTCGTCCGGCGCGAGCAGGTGCTCGTACAGCAGTTTCGGATTGACGTTGGCAACCACGCTGCGCGCGGCGATGCGCTCGCCGGCCAGGGTTTCCACGCCGACCGCGCGGCCATGTTCGACCAGCACGCGGCGAACGCCCGCCTCGGTGCGCACGGTGGCACCGGCCGCAGTGGCGGCGGCCGCCATCGCCTGGGTGATCGCCCCCATTCCGCCGAGCGCGTGGCCCCAGGCCCCTTTGACCCCGTTGCTCTGCCCGAAGGCGTGATGCAGCAGCACGTAGGCGGTGCCTGGCGCATAGGGACTGGCGTAGTTGCCGACAATGCCATCGAAACCGAACAGCGCCTTGATCGGTTCGCTCTCGAACCAGCGGTCCAGGTACTCGGCGGCGGAGATGGTGAACAGGTCCAGCAGCTCCTGGCGCAGGGCCGGCGACAACGCGTACAGCTGCCTGCCCAGCTTGCCTGCCTGCCACAGCGCCGGCAGCGCATGCAGCCAGCCGCCCTCGCCCACGTTCGGCGGCGGTTGCAGCGCGAGCGCGCGCAGCACGTCGGCAAACACCTCCAGACGCTGCTCATACAGCGGCAGGCGCTCGGCATCGCGGGCGGAGAAGCGCGCCACCTCGGCCACGGTCCGGCCCTGCCCGGCGAGCAGATACCGGTTCTCCGACAGCGGCAGGAAGTTGTTGATGCGGCGCGGTACCACGCGCAGTCCGTGGCCGGCCAGGTCCAGGTCGGCGATCACCTGCGGCTGCAGCAGCGACACGGTGTAGGACGCCACCGAATTGCGGAAGCCTGGATGGAAGGTCTCGGTCACCGCCGCCCCGCCGACCGTGGCCCGGCGCTCCAGGATCAGCACGCGCCTGCCGGCGCGGGCCAGATAGGCGCCGCACACCAGGCCGTTGTGACCGGCGCCGATGATGACCGCGTCCCACGTCCGGGCCGATGCGTGTGCCATACGCACTATATACACCGCCGGGTGGGGCCCTGCCCGGCCATCGCGGGCGTGCCGATCGCGGCCGGTCGCTGTACTTGGCCGGGGCATTGGCCACCTGCCTGTCCCCCTTGACCATCGGCCATGACCTTCGACACCCTTGCAGGCCGGGCCAGCGGCGTATCGTCTGGCCCACGGCCCTTCCGGGGGCACTCCGCATGACTCATCGGCCTGGAGGCCATTCAAGTGATCGCTCGCACACCCAAGATCGTTCTGCTGACCCTGGCCGTCTCGGCCGCGCTGGTCGGCTGCGGCAAGACCGAAACGCCCCCTGCGGACAGCGCCGCCTCCACCGCCGCGCCGGCCCCCGCCGCCGCTCCCGCGCTGACGCTGGACGAGGCCAAGCTGCCGGCCTACAACGCCTTCCACCCGTCCGACCTGGATACCAGCCTGGATGCGTGCACTGCGTTCGGCGACTACGTCAACAGCAAGTGGCTGGCCGCCAACGAGATCCCGGCCGACCGCACCAGCTGGGGCGCCTTCACCATCCTTGACGAGCGCTCGGTGACCGTCCAGCACCAGCTCGCCGAACAGGTGGCCGCGATCAAGAACCCGACCGGCATCGAGAAGATCGTCGGCGACTTCTGGGCCTCCGGCATGGACGAGGCGAAGATCAACGCGCAGGGCATCGAGCCGCTGAAGGCCGACCTGACCGCGATCGACAGCCTGCAGAACAAGGACGCCATCGCCGACTACCTGCGCAGCACCGCCGCCAAGGGCGAGAACGTGCTGTTCGGCTTTGGTCCGGAAGCGGACTTCAAGAACTCGACGATGAACCTGGCCTACGCCAGCCAGGGCGGCCTGGGCCTGCCCGACACCACCTACTACACCGATGCCAAGAACGCCGACAAGCTGAAGGCCTACCAGGCTCACGTGGCCAAGGTGCTGGAACTGTCCGGCGTGGCCGCCGCCGACGCCGCCAAGCAGGCGGCCGACGTGGTCAAGTTCGAGACCCGCCTGGCCAAGGCGTCCAAGTCGAGCGTGGAACTCTCCCGCAACGTCGAGCTGTTCTACAACCCGGTCACCGTGGCGGACGCCGACAAGCTGACCCCGAACTTCAGCTGGAGCAAGTTCTTCGAAGCCCAGGGCATCGCCGCGCCGGAGAAGTTCTCGCTGGCCATGCCGGCCTTCCACCAGGAAGTGAGCAAGGCGCTGGGCGATACCGACCCGTCGGTGTGGCGCGCCTACCTGCGCTTCCGTACCGTGGATGCGGCCTCGCCGTACCTGGCCGACGCGTTCGTGCAGGAGAACTACGAGTTCTACGGCAAGACCCTCAACGGCCAGAAGGAAATGAAACCGCGCTGGAAGCGCGTGCTCGGCACCATCGAGAACGACGCAGGCGAAGCCTTCGGCCAGCTGTACGTCAAGGTCGCCTTCTCGCCGGAAGCCAAGGCGAAGATGGAAGTGCTGGTCAAGAACCTCGCCGCCGCGCTCAAGGAACGCATCCAGGGCCTGACCTGGATGAGCGATGAGACCAAGGCCAAGGCCATCGCCAAGTGGGAAACCTTCACCCCGAAGATCGGCTACCCCGACAAGTGGCGCGACTGGAGCGGCCTGACCACCGCCCGTGACAGCTACCTGGGCAACGTGCGTGCCGCCAACGCGTTCAACTACAAGTTCGCGCTGTCCAAGATCGGCCAGCCGGTCGACAAGACCGAGTGGGGCATGACCCCGCAGACGGTCAACGCGTACTACAACCCGCTGCAGAATGAGATCGTGTTCCCGGCCGCCATCCTGCAGCCGCCGTTCTTCGATCCCAAGGCCGACGACGCGCTGAACTACGGCGGCATCGGCGCGGTGATCGGCCACGAAATGACCCACGGCTACGACGACCAGGGCAGCCGCTTCGGGCCGACGGGCAACTTCGAGAACTGGTGGACCCCGGCCGATACCAAGAACTTCAGCGGCCTGACCGGCAAGCTGGTCAAGCAGTTCGACGGCTACAAAGTCGGCGACCAGCACGTCAACGGCAGCCTGACCCTGGGCGAGAACATCGCCGACCTGGGCGGCCTGGCCACCGCCTATGACGCGCTGCAGAAGGCGTCGGCCGGCAAGGAAGATCCGAAGATCGACGGGTTCACCCGCGACCAGCGCTTCTTCTTCAACTGGGCCACCGTGTGGCGCACCAAGTACACCCCGGAGAACGCCAAGGTCCGCCTGGCCACCGATCCGCACGCCCCCTCGCAGTTCCGTGCGATGGGCGCGCCGTCGAACCTGCCGACCTTCGCGGCCGCCTTCCAGTGCAAGGCCGGCTCGCCGATGGTCCGTGCCGGCGACCAGCAGGTGGTGATCTGGTAAGCCCCGCCTGACCTGTTGAACCCGCAAAGGCCCGGATTTCCGGGCCTTTGCTTTTGGACGCGAGGAAGGATGCGCCATGCATGCCGCCGTGCAGCGCGGCTTGGTACACTCGCGCGATCTTCAATCCTCGATGGATTTGCTTTACATGCCCAACTTCCGTCCGCTCGCCATCGCGCTGGGCCTCAGCCTGGTCACCCTGGTCGCCGCCAACGACGCCCATGCCGCTCCCAAGAAGAAGGCCGCCCGCGTGCCGGCCGCCAGCGCGCAGTGCACCGATTTCTACGAGGCGACCAATGCCGCCTGGCTGAAGTCCAATCCGGTGCCGCAGGTGGGAGCCACCACGGCGTTGGGCCTGATGGCCGAGCGTACCCGCGTGCAGCAGCGCGAACTGCTGGATGCCGCGATGACGGCCCCGCAGGGCAACGTGCAGAAGCTGCTGGGCGACTTCTGGGCCAGCGGCCTGGACGAGGCGGCGGTCGAGGCCGACGGCTCCAACCCGATCGCCCCGCTGCTGACCCGCATCAACGCGATCAAGAAGGCCAAGGACGTCCCGGCCTCGATCGCCGCGCTGCACCAGGTGGGCATCCCAGTGGCCTTCAACTTCGCCCCGGATGTGGACCTGAAGGCGCTGGACCGCCACATCGGCTACTTCATGCAGGGCGGCATGGGCCTGCCCGATCCGGCGTTCTACACCCGCACCGACGCCGACACCGTGGCGCTGATGGGCCGCTACCGCGCCTACGTCAAGCAGATCCTGGCGCTGACCGGTACGCCGGCCGCCAAGCTGGATGCCGAGTCGCAGGCGGTGATCGCCCTGGAGACCGAGCTGGCGCGCAACGCGCAGTCGCTGGCCGGCATCAACAACCCGTTCAACAACTACGCGCCGATCTCCACCAAGGAGCTCACCGGCCGGTACCGCAACCTGCAGCTGGATGCGTTCCTCAAGGTACAGGGCGTCAATGACGACCTGGTCTCGCTGTCCGATCCGGCGCTGTTCAAGCAGCTCGACGGCATGGTCACCCGGATCAAGCCGGACCAGTGGAAGGCCTACCTGCGCTGGCGCGTGGGCGATGCGATGGCACCGTACCTGTCCAAGGCCTACCGCGACGCCGAGTTCGAATTCCGCGGCCGTGTGATCCGTGGCGAAACCATCGCCCCGGCGCGTTGGGAGCAGACCCTGGATGCCATCAACGTGGCCGCCGGCCCGATGCTCGGCCGCGAGTACGCCAGCAAGTACCTGTCGGCCGATGATCGCCGCCAGGCGGCGCTGATCGTGGACAAGCTGCGCGAGGTGCAGATCGACGCGGTCAAGCGCAGCACCTGGATGAGCGCGGACGCCAAGACCGAGGCGCAGGCCAAGCTGGCCGCGATGAAGATCGAGATCGGCACCCCGCTGCGCGACCTGGACTACACCGTGCAGCCGATGGGCCGTGGCAGCTTCGGCGGCAACATGCTGATTGCCTCGACCTGGCGCCACCGCGAGGAAATGAAGCGCATCGGCAAGGGCAACGCGGACCGTCGCTGGGACGTGCTGCCGCAGCAGCCGGCGCTGGCGTACGACATCGCGCAGAACCGCCTGATCGTCACCGCCGCCGTGCTGCAGGGCCCGGTGTTCAACGCCAAGGCCGACACCGCCGACAAGTTCGGCAGCTTCGGCGCGCTGGTCGCGCACGAGCTGACCCGCGCCATCGACGCCAAGGGTGCGCTGGTGGATGCCAAGGGTGAACTGCGCAGCTGGTGGACCCCGGCCGACAAGACCGCCTGGACCCTGTTCGGCAACCGCGTGGCCGCGCAGTACAGCGGCTACGAGTTCCCGGGCGTCAAGGGCGCCAAGGTCAACGGCGAGCTGACCCGCGAAGAGAACCTGGCCGATCTGGCCGGCCTGGAACTGGCGTGGGAGGCCTACAACGCGGTCGAGCCGAACGCCAAGCCGGCCGCCCGCCAGGGCTTCTTCCGCGCCTGGGCCACCCTGTGGCCGCAGCAGCTGTCGCCGAACGAAGCGGCGCAGCGCGTGACCTCGGACATCCTGGCCCCGGGCCGCTGGCGCACCAATGGCCCGCTGTCCAACCTGCCGGCGTTCGGCGCGACCTTCAGCTGCAAGCCGGGTCAGCCGATGCAGCGCGTGGACGGCGACCAGATCAAGGTCTGGCGCTGAGCCTGTCGCGGTGAGGATCTGAAAAAGGCGCCCAATGGGCGCCTTTTTCGTTGCGGCTCGCCCGCCTCGCCGTCCCGCGCGGGCCTAGCGGCCTGGCTGCAGCGTGCCGCGATACGCGGCGATCAGCCCGATGATCGGCACGGCGATCTCGACGTCGAACACGAACTGCCCATCGTGGGCAGTCTCGAACGTACGGCCAGCCGGGAGCAGCCGGGCCGGCAACGGGATGCCCAGACAGGACCAGCGCCGTGGCACCAGCCGCAGGCGATCCCCGTCCACCACCAGGGCCAGCGCGACATCCACGATGCCGAAGCGCTCCACCAGCAGGTGTGCGTTCCGGCCGTGTCCGCGGCGTTGCCAGGAGGAAAAGGTGTGCCCGGCGAAATCGCGGGTCCAGCGTTCGCCGCCCCGCTCCGGCGAGAGCCGCACGCTCACCGGCACGTTCGATCCCGCCGGTGGAAATCCGAAGACGGCCGCGACGGCGCGCGACGCCATCCCGCGGCCGCGCCGCACCTCGGCCTCGCCGCGCCAGCAGCGTGCGCCGGTATCCGCATGCAGCGCCTGCACCGGCGCCGGCAGCGCGTCGAAGGCGCTGCCCAGCACCTGGTGGTACAGGCTTGCGACCGGCATGTGGCGCCCCTGCCCCGGCCTACTTGACCCGACGCAGGTGGTTGGGCCGCGGGCCGCCCGGCGGACGCCGGTTGAACGGCGGCTGGCCGCGCCAGTAGCGGATCAGCAGCCAGCCGAACAGCATGCCGCCCAGGTGCGCGAAGTGGGCCACGCCCGGCTGCCAGCCGGTGGCGCCGAGCATCAGCTCGATCGCACCGAACACGATCACGAAGGTGCGTGCCTTCATCGGAATCGGCGGGAACAGCAGCATCACCCGCTGGTTCGGGAACAGCATGCCGTAGGCCAGCAGCAGCCCGAATACGCCACCGGATGCGCCCAGCACCGTGGCCGGGTTCTCCATCATCATGCCGACCACCAGCTGGCACAGGCCGGCGCCGACCACGCAGACCAGGTAGTAGGTCAGGAAGCGCTTTTCACCCCAGGTCTGTTCCAGCGGCGCACCGAACATGAACAGTGCGAGCATGTTGAAGAACAGGTGGCCAAAGCTGCCATGCAGGAAGCCGTAGGTGAGCAGCTGCCAGGGCTGGAAGTTGCCGCCCGGCGAGAACGGATCGAATCCGCTGCGCAGCGGCTGCAGCATGAACGGCTCGAACGTGCCGTTGCCAAGCAGGAACGGCTGCTGCAGCACGAACAGCAGAATATTGGCGATCAACAGCGCCTTGGTGACGGTGGGCAGTCGCGGAAACATGGAGGCATCCTTTGGAACCGTGTGCATCATAGCGCGGCCCGTTCATCCCCGACCCGGCCCGGGCAACCGGTCAGCCCGGGCCCCACACCGCCGCATCCAGATCATCGGCGCCGCTGCGCGGCATGTGCCTGACCTTGCCGCGTTCGATCGCCACGCCTTCGGCGCGCAGCCGCTGGCTCTGTTCACGCCAGCCACGCGATCCTTCCGGCATCGCGATGCGCCCGTCCGAGCGCAGCACCCGATGCCACGGCAGGTCAGGGTCCTCGTTCTGCCCGAGCACGCGCGCAGTCAACCGCGCCCGTCCCGGCAGTCCGGCCTTGGCCGCCACCTGGCCATAGCCCATCACCTGCCCGCGCGGAATCGCCCGGATCACCGCCAGAATGCGTTCGCGGGCCTGTGCGGCCGGATCGTCGTCCTTCGCCGGGGGCGCGGCCGTCACGCGCGCACGCGGCTGACCAGCAGCACGCCGAGCAGGACCAGCGCGGTCCCCAGAATCTGCCACGGGCCCATTGGTTCGTCGAGCAGCCATAGACTCATCACGATGGTGGATACCGGCCCGAGCATACCGACCTGCGCGGCCAGCGACGAACCGATCCGCTTGACCGCCAGCATGATCGCCAGCACCGGCAGGACCGTGCATACCGTCGCATTGAGCAGCGACAGCCCATACACCGGCGCCGGCGCCTGGCCGAGCGCGGCCAGCGGGTGCAGCAGCGCGAAGTGCAGCACGCACAGCACGCACGCCACGCAGCTGGCATAGGCGGTCAGGCGGATCGCACCGATCCGCGCCACCACCTGCCCGCTGCCGAACAGGTACAACGCGTAGCTGAGGGCACTGGCGAACACCAGCGCACTGCCCAGCACGATGCGTCCGCCCTCCAGCTGCAGGTCATGGCCGAACGCCAGCAGCACGCCGAGGTAGCTCAGTGCGAGCGCGGCCAGCTGCCAGCGACCGGGGCGCTTTTTCAGCAGCACCAGGCTGATCAGCAGGACCAGGGTCGGGTTGAGGTAGAGGATCAGCCGTTCCAGGGTCACGCTGATGTACTGCAGGCCCTGGAAGTCGAGCAGGCTGGACAGGTAGTAACCGGTGAAGCCCAGCCACACCACCCTGCCCCGATCCGCCCAGGACAGTGCCGTGGCGCGCCGCGCCGACCACACCGCGAGCGCGGCGAACAACGGGAAGGCCATCAGCATGCGCAGCGCCAGCAGCGTGGTCGCATCCACGCCATGCCGGTAGGCCAGCTTGACGATCACCGCCTTGCCGGACGCGGCGATGGCACCGATCGCGGCCAGCGCGATGCCACCGGCGGCGATGCGGCTGGACGAGGTGGGAAGCGACGACACGGTGGGCGGCATCAGGACGGCGGGCAGCCGCGCGGGGCGGCCGGAACAGGCGATGGGGAGTGGATTGTCGCACGCGGTCCGACGCGGCGACCTTGCTGGACTGGCCGCCTTACCGCATCAGCACGACTTCTTCGGCCGAGGTCGGGTGGATCGCCACGGTGGCATCGAACTGCGCCTTGGTTGCGCCCATCTTCACCGCCAGCGCAAAGCCCTGCAGGATTTCATCGGCCGCCTCGCCGAGCAGGTGCACGCCCACCACGCGTTCCTCTTCGCCCACGCAGACCAGCTTGAACAGGCTGCGCTGGGTACCGTCGGCAAGCGCCTGCAGCATGGGGCGGAAGTTGCTGCGGTACACGCGCACGTCGCCGTACCTCGCGCAGGCCTCCTCCTCACTCAGGCCCACCGCGCCGAGCGCGGGGTGGGAGAACACCACGCTCGCCACGTTCTCATAGTCCATCTTCGCCTGCGGCTGGCCACCGAACAGGCGATCCATCAGCGTGCGCGCCGCGGCGATCGCCACCGGGGTCAGACCGACCTTGCCGGCAATATCGCCCACCGCATGCACGCTCGGCACGGCCGTGGTCTGCCATTCGTCGACCTCCACCTCGCCCTTGTCGCCCACCCCCACGCCCAGCGCTTCCAGCCCGAGGTCGGCACTGTTGCCGCGGCGACCGGTGGCGAAGAACAGCGCATCGAAATGTCCGTCCACCGGACCGTCGTGGCCCAGCGCCACCACCGCATCGCCGTCGCGCTGCAGCTCGCGCAGGCGATAGCCGAAATGCAGCTGCACGCCCTGGTGGCGAAGGTTGTCGGCAAGCTGCGCGGTCAACTCCGCGTCGAACCGTTCCAGCAGGCGGTCGCCACGCACCAGCAGCGTCACCCGGCTGCCCAGCGCCTGCAGCAGGCCCGCCAGCTCCACGGCGATGTAGCCACCGCCCACGATGGCCACCCGCGCCGGAGCACTGCACAGGTTGAAGAAGTCGTCGGAGACCTGTCCGAGCGCCGCACCGGGAATGTCCGGGCGCTGCGGATGCGCGCCGGTGGCGATCAGGATGTGCTCGGCGCTGATGCGCACGCCATCGCTGCATTCCACCGTATGCGCATCGACCAGACGGCCGCGGCGCGGCACGCGGACCACCTTGTTCTCATCCAGGCGCTTGAGATAGCTGGCATGGATATTGGCGATGTAGGCCTGGCGGTGCACCACCAGTTCCTTCCAGTCCAACGCCGGCCGCACCGGGACATCGAAGCCCATCGCCGCCGCCAGGCCGATGCGCCCGGCCAGGTCCGCCGCCAGCCACATCGCCTTCTTCGGCACGCAGCCGACGTTGACGCAGGTGCCGCCGAGTTCGCCAGGCTCCAGCATGGCCACCCGCCGGCCATGCTGCGCGGCGCGGAAGGCGGCGGCCAGCCCACCGGAGCCGCCCCCCAGCACGATCAGGTCATAGTCGTAGTGCGTCGTCATTGGCAGTACTCGAACAGAGGGCAGGTGGGCGGTCGCCCACCTTCAGACAGGACCCCGAGCATGCCACGCCCGGCCGCGAGCCATACGTGAGGATGCCGGGTTCACGCGCGCACGTCGGCGCGCCGCAGGGGCGGCCACTGCAGGTAGGTCATGGCGCGCCACACCCATTCCAGCGGACCGAAACGGAAGCGCCGCAGCCACCAATGGCTGACCAGCACCTGCACGCCGAACAGCGCCAACGCGAACGGCACCTGCCACACCCGCGGCATTTGTTCGAACAGGCTGAGCCCATACCCGTAGAAGATCCACGTGCACACCAGCGACTGGCCGATGTAATGGGTGAGCGCCATCCGCCCCACCGGCGCCAGCCACTGCAGCCGAGCGCGTGCGCGCACGATCCAGGCCAGGTAGCCCAGGCACATCAGCAGGCCGGCCACCGACGACAGCGCGTAGGCGGCGCCACTGGCCGGCGTGAACGTGCCCGGTGCCAGGTACGGCACCCAGTACGCGCTGACCAGCATCAGCACCAGGCCCACCGGCAGCGCGACCCAGCGCAGCGCCGCATACAGGCGGTCGAAGCGTGCCGGCTCGGCCAGTGCCCCGCTGCGCGCGAACCAGCTGCCGATCAGGAACATGCCCAGCACTTCCGGGCCGATGATGGCGATGCCCGACAGCATCGCGCCAAGGTCGCTGAGCCGCTGCGCGACGGCCTGGCTCCAACTGCCGTGGCCATAGGCCTGCCGCTGCAGTTCGATGGTCTGCTGGGCCTGCAGCATCGCCTCGCGGGTCTGCCCGCCCGGATCGCCGTTGGCGGCCATTGCGCCCATCAGCGCGCCCAGCAGCAGCAACAGCACGGCCGCCAGCAGATAGCTGCCCACGCCCATCACCGGCAGCCAGCTGCGGGGCGCCTCGCGGCAGGCCAGCAGCGGCAGCGAGATCAGCGCGTACATCACCAGGATGTCGCCGGACCACACCAGCAGTGCGTGGCACAGGCCGATCAGCAGCAGCGCGGCGCTGCGCCGCAGGTAGAAGGGGGTGAAGTCGCGGCCGGCGGCCGCCGCACGCTGCGCCATCACCGAGAAGCCGGCGCCGAACAGCAGCGAGAACAGGGTGAAGAATTTGCCCTGGACGAGCACGTAGATCGCCGCGTCCGTCCAGTAGTCGACGCCCTGCCAGTGCGGGTCGATGCTGGTGAAGGACAGATCCAGCGGACCGCTGAGCGCTTCGATGTTCATCAGCAGAATGCCCAGCAGGGCGAAACCGCGCAGGATGTCGATCACCGCGATGCGCTCGCCGGCACCGATCGGCTGCAAGGAAGGAGCGGCTGCGTTCACGGGCGTTCCGGGGGCAAGGGCGGACAGTATGGCGCCGCACGCGCGGCATGGCGGCGCTGCAGATGCAAACGGCCCGCCGAAGCGGGCCGTTGCGGTACAGCGCGTTGGCGGCAAATCAGTGCTGGTGGCCGCCGTCGCCGTGCACGTGGCCGTGCTCGATTTCTTCCTTGCTGGCTTCACGCACTTCGATGATCTCCACGTCGAAGTGCAGATCCTTGCCGGCCATCGGGTGGTTCAGGTCGACGTCGACCACGCTCATGCCGACCTTCTGCACGGTGACCGCGCGCGGGCCGAAGTTGGTCTGCAGCACGACCTGCTGGCCCGGCACCAGGCGGGTGGTACCGAAGTGCTTCTTGGGCACGCGCTGGCTCAGGCCGTCACGGCGTTCGCCGTAGGCATCGGCCGCCTTCACGTCGACCGCGAAGGTCGCGCCGGCTTCCTTGTCCATCATGGCGTTTTCCAGGCCCGGGATGATGTTGCCGTGGCCGATCAGGATCGCCAGCGGATCACGATCCTTGGAGCTCTCGATCGGCTCCTGGCCGAGTTCCGAGACGGTGTAATGGAAACGGACGACGCGGTCTTTTTCGATCTTCATGCGCAACTCTGTCTGGGACTGCCATCGGGCAGACGGGTGAGGCGGGTTGTCGCCCGCCGGATACGCCGCCATGATGACGGCCATCTAAGGTGGCGCATTATCCGGACAACATGCAGCTGACGCCAGTTTCGCCCGCAACCCGCCTGCCCGTCCGCCGGGCGCTGGCCCTGCTCGCGCTCGCCCTGCTGGCCGGTTGCGGCGGCGGCAAGGCCGTCCGCCCCTCGCCTCCGCCGGCCACCAGCCATGCCTGGCCCACGGTGGCGCCGAACGACCCGGCGGCGGCCAACGCGGTGCTGATGCGCGCCATCGGCCTGGTCGGCACCCCATATCGCTATGGCGGCAACACGCCCGAGTCCGGCTTCGACTGCAGCGGCCTGGTCGCCTACGTCTACAGGGAAATGCTGGACCTGCGCCTGCCGCGCACCTCGCGCGACCTGGCGGCGGTACAGGGGCCGAAGATCGACCCGCAGCGGCTGGCACCGGGCGATCTGGTCTTTTTCGGCAGCCGCGGCAGTGTCTCGCACGTGGGCATCTATGTGGGCGAAGGGCGGTTTGTTCACGCCCCAAGCACCGGCGGAACGGTGCGCCTGGATTCGCTCGGTGGGTCGTACTGGAAGGACCATTACACGGGGGCGAAACGTGTCCTGCACTAAGCTGAACAGGGGCAAGGTACAAATTTGTGACGGATATCACACTGACCAAAACGAAAATTTAACGGAATTTGTACCAAATCACAGGTCTTACACGGCATGATCACCCATCGTTTTTATTCAGTGACCGCCGCGTGACGACAGACGACCTGACTTGCAAAGGCCAGACCGCCGCTTCCCGGCGAAGCGCCCGACCCGCCCTCCTCGCTTTCGCGCTCTGCCTGGCCAGCCTTCCGGCCTGGGCCCAGACCGCTCCGACGACCGGCTCCGAGGCTGCTGCACCCGCCGTCACCGCTACCCCCGATTCCACCGCGCCGGCCCGTCCCAAGGCTGAAGCGCCGGCCCGCAGCAAGGCAGATGCCGCTGCCAGCGCCACCCTCGCCGCCCTGCTTCCGCACCTGGCCGCCAACGACACCATTCCCCTGATGGACCGCTCGGCGATGGTCGCCGGCGATCTGAGCCGCCTGCTTGCCAATTACGACGCCAGCACCGGCGCCGTGGTCGGCAGCGCCGCCGACAACGGCAAGGTGCAGTCCCTGCTGCGCCGCGCGATGACCCTGCTGGGCACCCCGTACCGTTGGGGCGGCACCTCGCCGGACAGCGGGTTCGACTGCAGCGGCCTGGTCGGCTATGTGTTTCGTACCGCCCTGGGCATCGAACTGCCGCGCGTCTCGCGCGAGATGGCCCACGACGGCGAGGCCGAACTGATCAACGACCGCAATGCCTTGGCAGCCGGCGACCTGGTGTTCTTCGGCCGCAAGGGCCGGGTCGACCACGTCGGCATCTATGTCGGTGAGGGCCGCTTCCTGCACGCCCCCAGCACCGGCAAGGACGTCCGCGTGGACAGCCTGGTCACCGGTTACTGGAGCGCCAAGTTCATGCAGGCCCGTCGCGTCGAGCTCTGAGCCCGCCGCCACCGCCCGCCAAAAGGCCGCTGCCCTGCAGCGGCTTTTTTTTTGGAACGCTGGGAGCCATTCCATGCATCGCGGCGGGTGGGTCGGGCGCTGGGCCACGTGTCGAGACTGCCGGCGCCTCAAAAGACCTGCTTTCCCGCGCGCGCACCGCAAGCCGAGCCCCGTCGTGGTGCGCGGGCCCCAGGGCAACATAAAGGAGGAGGGGGCGGCCGAAGGCCGACGCCGGGGGACAGTTGCCCAGGGGCCTGCGCGCCGCGACGGGGCCCTTCACGCTTGCGGCAGACCCGAGCGGAGACAGCGCCGTGCGCCTTCTGCTTCAGCCCTCCGCCTGGCACGTGTATCTCTCCTCCACGCGGCGGATGGGACGTCGGGCGCTGGGCCACGATGCCCTTGCCGGCGAATGTCCCCCGGCGCCGGCCCGTGGCCGCCCCCTCCTCCTTTACTTCGCCCACAAGGGCATCGCGGCCCACGTGTCGAGACTGCCGGCGCCTCAAAAGACCTGCTTTCCCGCGCGCGCACCGCAAGCCGAGCCCCGTCGTGGTGCGCGGGCCCCAGGGGAAAG
>NZ_JBMOWY010000072.1:0-42975 GCF_049310345.1 Stenotrophomonas sp. GZD-301
AAGGGTAAGTTCGAGCGCACCAAGCCGCACGTCAACGTCGGCACCATCGGTCACGTCGATCACGGCAAGACCACGCTGACCGCCGCACTGACCAAGATCGGTGCCGAGCGCTTCGGTGGCGAGTTCAAGGATTACTCCGCGATCGACGCCGCGCCGGAAGAAAAGGCACGTGGCATCACGATCTCGACCGCACACGTCGAATACGAATCCACCGAGCGTCATTACGCCCACGTGGATTGCCCGGGCCATGCTGACTACGTCAAGAACATGATCACCGGTGCTGCCCAGATGGACGGCGCGATCCTGGTGTGCTCGGCCGCTGACGGCCCGATGCCGCAGACCCGCGAGCACATCCTGCTGTCGCGTCAGGTCGGCGTGCCGTACATCGTCGTGTTCCTGAACAAGGCCGACATGGTGGACGACGCCGAGCTGCTGGAACTGGTCGAAATGGAAGTCCGCGAGCTGCTGAGCAAGTACGACTTCCCGGGCGACGACACCCCGATCATCGCGGGTTCGGCCCGTCTGGCGCTGGAAGGCGACCAGAGCGACATCGGCGTGCCGGCCGTGATCAAGCTGGTCGAAGCTCTCGACAGCTGGATCCCGACCCCGGAACGCGACATCGACAAGCCGTTCCTGATGCCGGTGGAAGACGTGTTCTCGATCTCGGGCCGCGGCACCGTGGTGACCGGTCGTATCGAGCGCGGCGTGATCAAGGTCGGCGAAGAAATCGAAATCGTCGGTATCCGTCCGGTCCAGAAGACCACCGTCACCGGCGTGGAAATGTTCCGCAAGCTGCTCGACCAGGGTCAGGCAGGCGACAACGCCGGTCTGCTGCTGCGCGGCACCAAGCGTGACGACGTCGAGCGTGGCCAGGTCCTGGCCAAGCCGGGTTCGATCAAGCCGCACACCCAGTTCGACGCCGAAGTCTACGTCCTGTCCAAGGACGAAGGCGGCCGCCACACCCCGTTCTTCAAGGGCTACCGTCCGCAGTTCTACTTCCGTACCACCGACATCACCGGTGCGGTCGAGCTGCCGGAAGGCGTGGAAATGGTCATGCCGGGCGACAACGTGAAGATGGTTGTCACCCTGATCAACCCGGTGGCAATGGACGAAGGTCTGCGCTTCGCAATTCGCGAAGGCGGCCGTACCGTCGGCGCCGGCGTGGTCTCCAAGATCATCGCGTAATTTCGTAATACCGGCGGTTGCATAGCTCCGCCGGTCTCGCGAATGGCGGGCCGGGAACCTCGGTCCGCCTTCGCCGTCTAAGGGAAGGCAGTTTTTCAGTACGCCAGTAGCTCAATTGGCAGAGCAGCGGTCTCCAAAACCGCAGGTTGGGGGTTCGAGTCCCTCCTGGCGTGCCACTTCTCCCTTCCAGCGGCCATGCCGCCACTGTAGCCAGAGCCGGATGAACAGCAAGATCGAGCATTCCAAAGACACCGCCTCCACCGGGGGTGATATCGTCAAGTACGCCGTTGCAGCCATCCTGGTTGTCGCGGGTCTTTTTGCTTGGTTCTGGTTCGGTGCTCCCGAGCATGCTTCCCAGAGTGCATGGGCCGGTCCGCTTCGCGGTCTGGCCGTTGTGGTTGGCCTGGTGGCCGGCCTTGGCGTGTTCCTGCTGACCGGCAAGGGTCGCGACACGCGTGAATTCCTTTCCGAATCGCGTTTCGAACTGCGCAAGGTGGTCTGGCCGACGCGCCAGGAAGCCATTCGCATGACCTGGGTGGTGGTCGTTGTCGTGATCATCCTCAGCCTGCTGCTGGGCGGATTTGATTTCCTGATTCAGAAAGCGACCCAGTGGTTCCTGGGTCGATAAGGAGAAACCAGTGAAGCGTTGGTACGTCGTTCACGCCTATTCGGGCTTCGAAAAGTCGGTGGCGCAGGCTCTGCGCGATCGCATCGTGCGTGACGAGATGCAGGAGCGCTTCGGTGACGTCCTGGTCCCGACCGAGGAAGTGGTCGAAATGCGCTCCGGCCAGAAGCGCCGTTCCGAGCGCAAGTTCTTCCCGGGTTACGTGCTGGTCCAGATCGAGACCCACGAAGAAAACGGTATCCCGCGCATCGACAACGAAAGTTGGCATCTGGTGAAGGACACCTCCAAGGTGATGGGCTTCATCGGCGGCACCGCCGATCGTCCGCTGCCGATCCGTGATGAAGAGGCTGCCGCCATCCTGGACCGCGTTCAGGAAGGTGTGGAAAAGCCCCGTCCGAAGGTGCTGTTCGAGCCGGGCCAGATGGTCCGCGTCACCGAGGGTCCGTTCAACGACTTCAATGGCGTTGTCGAAGAGGTCAACTACGAGAAGAGCCGTCTGCGCGTCTCGGTGCTGATCTTCGGTCGCGCCACGCCGGTCGAGCTCGAGTTCGGCCAGGTCGAAAAGGCCGTCTGACCCCCGGACTGAATGGCGGGGTCCCCGGATCCCGCAGCCGTAGAGCCGGGCGCTGCCCGGCTGCACTGCCACGCAGGGCCGGCCTTTGCCCGGCCGCATTCAGACACCCGTTCGAAAACCTGATATAGTGCGCGGCTTCCTGCCAGGAAGCTGGCAAAAGCAAGGGCCGCCGCAAGGTGGCCTTCTGCGTGAATTCAAAACGCGATGCCGGGACGCGTGATTCCCGGTCCGATGGGGAGCCTGTTGTCGCAAGGCGCTAGCACCCGGAGAGTACTCACATGGCAAAGAAAGTTGTCGGTTATATCAAGCTGCAGGTGAAGGCCGGTCAGGCCAACCCCTCGCCGCCGGTCGGTCCTGCGCTGGGTCAGCGCGGCCTGAACATCATGGAATTCTGCAAGGCCTTCAATGCCGCCACGCAGAAGCTGGAGCCGGGTCTGCCGGTCCCGGTGATCATCACGGCCTATTCGGACCGTACCTTCACCTTCATCACCAAGAGCACCCCGGCTGCCGTGCTGCTCAAGAAGGCTGCTGGCATCTCCTCGGGCTCCAAGCGCCCGAACACCGACAAGGTGGGCAAGGTGACCCGTAAGCAGCTGGAAGAAATCGCCAAGACCAAGGAAGCCGACCTGACGGCCGCCGACCTGGACGCCGCGGTGCGCACGATTGCCGGTTCTGCCCGTTCCATGGGCCTCGTGGTGGAGGGTTAAGAAGATGGCACAGACCAAGCGTGAGAAGGCCATCAAGGCCGCCGTCGTCCCGGGTAAGGCATATGCCTTCGAGGACGCGATCAAGATCCTGAAGACCGCTACCAAGGCCAAGTTCGTCGAGTCCTTCGACGTTGCTGTGCGCCTGGGCGTGGACGCCAAGAAGTCCGACCAGCAGGTGCGCGGTTCCACCGTGCTGCCGGCCGGTACCGGCAAGAGCGTGCGCGTTGCCGTCTTCGCCCCGGCCGGTGCCAAGGCTGACGAAGCCCTGGCCGCTGGCGCCGAAGCCGTCGGTATGGACGACCTGGCCGAGAAGATGCAGGCCGGCGATCTGAACTACGACGTCGTGATCGCGACCCCGGACGCCATGCGCGTCGTGGGTAAGCTGGGCACCGTGCTCGGCCCGCGCGGCCTGATGCCGAACCCGAAGGTCGGCACCGTGTCGGCCAACCCGGGCGAAGCCGTCAAGAATGCCAAGTCGGGTCAGGTGCGTTACCGCACCGACAAGGCCGGCATCATCCACTGCACCATCGGCAAGGCCGACTTCGCCGAAGACGCGCTGAAGTCGAACCTGCAGGCGCTGCTGATGGACCTGATCAAGGCCAAGCCGGCTACCTCGAAGGGCACCTACCTGCAGAAGGTTTCGGTCAGCTCGACGATGGGCCCGGGCGTCACCGTCGACCAGTCGTCGCTGACCCTGAAGTAATCGTTTCAAGCGGGTACGCGGCTCCGGTCGCGTACCCGTGACATTTGAAGGCAATCCGAGCGGGCACGCCCGCGACGATAGCCGTCAAAGACCGCAGGCGCGGTCGTTGCACACCGGCGACGGGCAGGGATGCTCGCATTGGCAGGGAGTCGCCGCCGGCGCAGTACCGATCGCTTAATCGATTCCCCCGGGAATCACCCTGCGTAGATGGTGCCCTTCTGGAGTTTTTCTGGTTTACGCACGTCTGGGTTCTCCCAGGTTGGCCATCCAGGTCTAGAACGGCCCACCCTTGGAACATCGTCCCGATGTTCCCGGCGTCCAGGAGGGATGCCGCCCAGGACCGCACACGGCAGGAGCCGTAAGCGGAGTTCAATTGGAGGAGTGCAATGGCTCTCAATCTGTCCCAGAAGCAAGAAGTAGTCGCCGAGCTGGCAGACGTCGCCGCCAAGGCCCACTCCTTGATCGCAGCCGAATACGCTGGCACCACGGTCGCTCAGATGACCGCGATGCGCAAGCAGGCTCGCGAAACCGGCGTTTTCTTGAAAGTTGTCAAGAACACCCTGGCTTCGCGTGCCGTTGAAGGCACCGAGTTCGCAGTGGCACAGGACAAGCTGGTTGGTCCGCTGCTGTATGCGTTCTCGCTCGAGGAGCCCGGCGCTGCCGGTCGCCTGATCAAGGAAGCCGCCAAGACCAACGACAAGCTCAAGGCTAAGGTCGTTTCGATTGGTGGTGAAGTGTTCCCGGCTAGCCACGTTGACGTGCTGGCATCGCTGCCGACCCGCGATCAGGCCCTGGCCATGCTGGCCCGCGTCCTGACCGAGCCGGTCACGATGTTCGCCCGCGCCATCAAGGCCATCGGTGACAAGCAGAATGGCGGTGAAACCGCTGACGCTGCTGAACCGGTCGCCGAGACCGCCTGAGTCGACGTTTCCGTGGTTCCGAACGGAACCTCAACCCAGAAAATTATCCAAAGGTAATCAAAATGTCCCTTACCAACGAACAGATCGTCGACGCCATCGCCGAGAAGTCCCTGATGGAAGTGATGGAGCTGGTCAAGGCCATCGAAGAGAAGTTCGGCGTCTCCGCCGCTGCTCCGGTCGCCGTGGCTGCTGCCGCTGGCCCGGCTGCTGCCGTCGAAGAGCAGACCGAGTTCGACGTCATCCTGAAGTCGGCCGGCGACAAGAAGGTCGAAGTCATTAAGGCTGTCCGCGCCATCACCGGCCTGGGCCTGAAGGAAGCGAAGGACCTGGCTGAAGCCGGCGGCATGATCAAGGAAGCCGCTTCGAAGGACGACGCTGCCAAGTTCAAGAAGGACCTGGAAGCTGCTGGCGCGACTGTCGAAGTCAAGTAAGCAGTTCCTTGCCTCGCCATCGAATCACGGCGATGCAGCCAAGGCTGGGGGCGTAAGCCCCCGGCCTTTGGTCGTTTCACGCAATACCGGATGTAACTAGCCCAACACGGGCTGCGGTCATGCCCCGCCACAGCAGCGCCCAGGCGCGCGGGCAGGGTAGTGGATGCAGACGAGTTGGCAGTTGGAAGTAGCGGGAGAAGGCGTGCTGGTGCCGGCAATACCAGCGACTTCCAACTGACAATTTCAGTTTCCCTTCGGGTCGTGGACGCACGATCCGCACAGCCAAGGTGATACCTCATGACGTCTTATTCGTTCACCGAAAAGAAGCGTATCCGCAAGGATTTCGGCAAGCAGCGCTCGATCCTCGAAGTGCCGTTCCTGCTCGCCATCCAGGTGGATTCCTACCGTGAATTCCTGCAGGAAAACGTCGATCCGGCCAAGCGCACGGACCACGGCCTGCACGCGGCCCTGAAGTCGGTGTTCCCGATTTCCAGCTACAGCGGCAACGCTGCCCTGGAGTACGTCGGCTACAAGCTCGGCGATCCCGTGTTCGACGAGCGCGAGTGCCGCCAGCGTGGCATGAGCTACGGCGCGCCGCTGCGCGTGACCGTGCGCCTGGTGATCTACGACCGTGAGTCGTCCACCAAGGCCATCAAGTACGTGAAGGAGCAGGAGGTCTATCTCGGCGAGATTCCGCTGATGACCGAGAACGGCACCTTCATCGTCAACGGTACCGAGCGCGTCATCGTGTCGCAGCTGCACCGTTCGCCGGGCGTGTTCTTCGACCACGACCGTGGCAAGACCCACAGCTCGGGCAAGCTGCTGTACAGCGCCCGCATCATCCCCTACCGCGGCTCCTGGCTGGACTTCGAGTTCGACCCGAAGGACGCGCTGTTCACCCGTATCGACCGTCGCCGCAAGCTGCCGGTGTCGATCCTGCTGCGTGCGCTGGGCTACAGCAACGAAGAAATGCTGGCCGAGTTCTTCGAGATCAACACGTTCCACATCAATCCCGATGAAGGCGTGCAGCTCGAACTGGTCGCCGAGCGTCTGCGCGGCGAAACCCTGAACTTCGACCTGGCCGACGGCGACAAGGTCATCGTCGAAGCCGGCAAGCGCATCACCGCGCGCCACGTCAAGCAGCTGGAAGCCTCGGGCATTGCCGCCCTGGCCGTGCCGGACGACTACATCGTCGGCCGCATCCTGTCGCACGACGTCGTCGACGCCAACACCGGTGAGCTGCTGGCCCAGGCCAACGACGAAATCACCGACGAGCAGCTGCAGGCCTTCCGCAAGGCTGGCGTGGATGCCGTGGGCACCCTGTGGGTGAACGATCTCGATCGTGGTCCGTACCTGTCCAACACCCTGCGCATCGATCCGACCAAGACGCAGCTGGAAGCGCTGGTCGAAATCTACCGCATGATGCGTCCGGGCGAGCCGCCGACCAAGGATGCCGCGCAGAACCTGTTCCACAACCTGTTCTTCACCTTCGAGCGCTACGACCTGTCCACGGTCGGCCGCATGAAGTTCAACCGCCGTGTCGGCCGCAAGGAAGTCACCGGCGAAGCCGTGCTGTACGACCGCAAGTACTTCGGCGAGCGCAACGACGAAGAGTCCAAGCGCCTGGTCGCCGAGCACGGCGACAGCTCCGACATCCTGGACGTGATCAAGGTTCTGACCGAGATCCGCAACGGTCGCGGCGTGGTCGATGACATCGATCACCTGGGCAACCGTCGCGTGCGTTCGGTCGGCGAAATGGCCGAGAACGTGTTCCGCGTGGGCCTGGTCCGCGTCGAGCGCGCGGTCAAGGAGCGCCTGTCGATGGCCGAGTCCGAAGGCCTGACCCCGCAGGAGCTGATCAACGCCAAGCCGGTCGCCGCTGCCATCAAGGAGTTCTTCGGCTCCTCGCAGCTGTCGCAGTTCATGGATCAGAACAACCCGCTGTCGGAAGTGACGCACAAGCGTCGCGTCTCCGCACTGGGCCCGGGCGGTCTGACCCGCGAACGCGCCGGCTTCGAAGTGCGCGACGTTCACCCGACCCACTACGGCCGCGTCTGCACCATCGAAACGCCGGAAGGCCCGAACATCGGCCTGATCAACTCGCTGGCCGTGTACGCCCGCACCAACCAGTACGGCTTCCTTGAAACCCCGTACCGCAAGGTGTCCGACGGCAAGGTCTCCGACGAGATCGAGTTCCTGTCGGCGATCGAAGAGAACGAGTACGTCATCGCACAGGCCAACGCCCTGACCGACGCCAAGAGCATGCTCACCGAGCAGTTCGTGCCGTGCCGTTACCAGGGTGAGTCGCTGCTGAAGCCGCCGGCGGAAGTCCACTTCATGGACGTCTCGCCGATGCAGACCGTGTCGATCGCAGCCGCGCTGGTTCCGTTCCTGGAACACGATGACGCCAACCGTGCACTGATGGGCGCCAACATGCAGCGCCAGGCCGTGCCGACCCTGCGTGCGCAGAAGCCGCTGGTGGGTACCGGTATCGAACGCGCCGTGGCCCGCGACTCGGGTGTGACCGTGAACGCCCGTCGTGGCGGCGAGATCGTGCAGATCGACGCCGGCCGCATCGTGGTCAAGGTCAACGAGTCGGAGATCACCGACGCGACCGACGCCGGCGTGGACATCTACAACCTGATCAAGTACACCCGCTCCAACCAGAACACCTGCATCAACCAGCGTCCGCTGGTCGAAGTGGGCAACGTGGTGGCGCGTGGCGACGTGCTGGCTGACGGTCCGTCCACCGACATCGGCGAACTGGCCCTGGGCCAGAACATGCTGATCGCGTTCATGCCGTGGAACGGCTACAACTTCGAAGACTCCATCCTGCTCTCCGAGCGCGTGGTGGAAGAAGATCGTTACACCACGATCCACATCGAAGAGCTGACCTGCGTTGCGCGTGACACCAAGCTGGGGCCGGAGGAAATCTCCGCCGACATCCCGAACGTGTCCGAGCAGGCGCTGAACCGCCTGGACGAATCCGGCGTGGTGTACATCGGTGCCGAAGTGCGCGCCGGCGACATCATGGTCGGCAAGGTCACGCCGAAGGGCGAAAGCCAGCTGACCCCGGAAGAGAAGCTGCTGCGTGCGATCTTCGGCGAGAAGGCGTCCGACGTTAAGGACAGCTCGCTGCGCGTGCCGCCGGGCATGGACGGCACCGTCATCGACGTGCAGGTCTTCACCCGCGACGGGATCGAGAAGGACAAGCGTGCGCGCCAGATCGAGGAAAGCGAGATCAAGCGCGTCAAGAAGGACTTCGACGACCAGTTCCGCATCCTGGAAGGCGCCATCTACGCCCGTCTGCGTTCGCAGATCGTGGGCAAGGTGGTCAACGGCGGCGCCGGCCTGAAGAAGGGCGACAGCGTCACCGACGCCTACCTGGACGGCCTGAAGAAGGCTGACTGGTTCGCGCTGCGCATGAAGGACGAGGACGCATCGGAAGCCATCGAACGCGCACAGAAGCAGATCCAGGCGCACGAGAAGGAATTCGAGCGTCGCTTCGCCGACAAGCGCGGCAAGATCACCGCGGGCGACGACCTTGCCCCGGGCGTGCTGAAGATGGTCAAGGTGTTCCTGGCCGTGAAGCGCCGCATCCAGCCGGGCGACAAGATGGCAGGCCGCCACGGCAACAAGGGTGTGGTCTCCAACGTGGTGCCGGTCGAGGACATGCCGTACATGGCCTCGGGCGAAACCGTGGACATCGTGCTGAACCCGCTGGGCGTGCCCTCGCGTATGAACATCGGGCAGATCCTGGAAGTGCATCTGGGTTGGGCCGCCAAGGGCCTGGGCCGCAAGATCCAGGGCATGCTCGAGGCGCAGGCCGCGATCACCCAGCTGCGCAGCTTCCTGGACGACATCTACAACCACGACAAGACCCAGCACGCCAACCACGTGGATCTGTCGCAGTTCAGCGATGAAGAACTGCTGCGTCTGGCCAACAACCTGACCGACGGCGTGCCGATGGCCACCCCGGTGTTCGACGGTGCGACCGAGGCCGAGATCAAGCGCATGCTCGAACTCGCCGACCTGCCGCTGAGCGGCCAGACCCAGCTGTATGACGGCCGCACCGGTGAGGCGTTCGATCGCCACACCACCGTCGGCTACATGCACTACCTGAAGCTGAACCACCTGGTCGACGACAAGATGCACGCCCGTTCGACCGGTCCGTACTCGCTCGTTACCCAGCAGCCGCTGGGCGGCAAGGCGCAGTTCGGCGGCCAGCGCTTCGGTGAAATGGAAGTCTGGGCGCTGGAAGCCTACGGCGCGGCCTACACCCTGCAGGAAATGCTGACGGTGAAGTCCGATGACGTGCAGGGTCGTAACCAGATGTACAAGAACATCGTCGACGGTGAGCACGAGATGGTCGCGGGCATGCCGGAATCCTTCAACGTGCTCGTGAAGGAAATCCGCTCGCTGGCCATCAACATGGAACTGGACGGCAACTGATCGTGCAGGCGCGGCTGCCCCGGCAGCCGCGCCGCCGGATGTGACCTGACAGCCCCATCGACACGAGATTTCCTCCTTTCGGAGAAACACCATGAAAGACTTGCTGAACCTCTTCAACCAGCAGCGCCAGACGCTGGACTTCGACGCGATCAAGATCGCGCTGGCCTCGCCGGACCTGATCCGTTCGTGGTCCTTCGGCGAAGTGAAGAAGCCGGAAACCATCAACTACCGTACCTTCAAGCCGGAGCGTGACGGCCTGTTCTGCGCCGCCATCTTCGGGCCGGTCAAGGACTACGAGTGCCTGTGCGGCAAGTACAAGCGCATGAAGCACCGCGGCGTCGTCTGCGAAAAGTGCGGCACCGAAGTCACCCTGGCCAAGGTGCGCCGCGAGCGCATGGGCCACATCGACCTGGCATCGCCGGTCGCGCACATCTGGTTCCTCAAGTCGCTGCCGTCGCGCATCGGCCTGATGCTGGACATGACCCTGCGTGACATCGAGCGCGTGCTGTACTTCGAAGCGTACGTGGTGACCGAGCCGGGCCTGACCGCCCTGGAGCGCCGCCAGCTGCTGACCGAAGAACAGTACCTGCAGGCGCGCCAGGAGCACGGCGACGACTTCGACGCCGCTATGGGCGCCGAGGCCGTGTACGAGCTGCTGCGCACCATCGACCTGCAGTCGGAAATGACCCGCCTGCGCGAAGAAATCGCCAGCACCGGTTCGGAAACCAAGCTGAAGCGACTGACCAAGCGCATCAAGCTGGTCGAGGCCTTCCTCGAGTCGGGCAACCGTCCGGAGTGGATGGTCATGACCGTGCTGCCGGTGCTGCCGCCGGACCTGCGTCCGCTGGTGCCGCTGGACGGTGGCCGCTTCGCGACCTCCGACCTGAACGACCTGTACCGCCGCGTCATCAACCGCAACAACCGCCTGCGCCGCCTGCTCGAGCTGAACGCGCCGGACATCATCGTGCGCAATGAAAAGCGCATGCTGCAGGAATCGGTCGATGCGCTGCTGGACAACGGTCGTCGCGGCCGTGCCATCACCGGCACCAACAAGCGCCCGCTGAAGTCGCTGGCCGACATGATCAAGGGCAAGCAGGGTCGCTTCCGTCAGAACCTGCTGGGCAAGCGCGTGGACTACTCGGGCCGTTCGGTCATCGTGGTCGGTCCGTACCTGCGCCTGCACCAGTGCGGCCTGCCGAAGAAGATGGCGCTGGAACTGTTCAAGCCGTTCGTGTTCGCCAAGCTGCAGCGTCGTGGCCTGGCCACCACCATCAAGGCCGCCAAGAAGCTGGTTGAGCGCGAAGAAGCCGAAGTCTGGGACATCCTGGAAGAGGTCATCCGCGAACACCCGGTGATGCTGAACCGTGCGCCGACCCTGCACCGTCTGGGCATCCAGGCGTTCGAGCCGGTGCTGATCGAAGGCAAGGCCATCCAGCTGCACCCGCTGGTCTGCACCGCGTTCAACGCCGACTTCGACGGTGACCAGATGGCCGTCCACGTGCCGCTCTCGCTGGAAGCCCAGCTGGAAGCGCGTGCGCTGATGATGTCGACCAACAACATCCTGTCGCCGGCCAACGGCGAGCCGATCATCGTGCCGTCGCAGGACGTGGTGCTGGGTCTGTACTACATGACCCGCGCCCTGGAAAACAAGAAGGGCGAGGGCATGGCCTTCGCCAACATCGCCGAAGTCAAGCGCGCCTATGACAACCGCGTGGTGGAACTGCACGCCAAGGTCAAGGTCCGCATCACCGAGGTGGTGACCGACGAGAACGGCGACAAGCAGAACAAGACCTCGATCGTGGACACCACGATCGGTCGCGCCCTGCTGGCTGAAATCCTGCCGGAAGGCCTGCCGTTCGCCCTGGCCAACGTCGAGTTGACCAAGAAGAACATCAGCCGCCTGATCAACTCCAGCTACCGTCAGCTGGGCTTGAAGGACACGGTCGTGTTCGCCGACAAGCTGATGTACACCGGCTTCGCCTACGCAACCCGCGCCGGCGTGTCGATCGGTATCGACGACATGCTGATCCCGGACGAGAAGCGCGGCATCCTCACCGAGGCCGAAGCCGAAGTGCTGGAAATCCAGGAGCAGTACCAGTCGGGCCTGGTCACCGCCGGCGAGCGCTACAACAAGGTGGTCGACATCTGGTCGCGCACCAACGAACGCATCGCCAAGGCGATGATGGACACCATCGGTACCGAGAAGGTGGTCAACGCCAAGGGCGAGACCATCGACCAGAAGTCGATGAACTCGCTGTACATCATGGCGGACTCCGGTGCCCGTGGTTCGCAGGCGCAGATCCGTCAGCTGGCCGGTATGCGCGGCCTGATGGCCCGTCCGGATGGCTCGATCATCGAAACGCCCATCAAGGCGAACTTCCGTGAAGGCCTGAACGTGCAGGAGTACTTCAACTCCACCCACGGTGCCCGTAAGGGTCTGGCCGATACCGCGCTGAAGACGGCGAACTCGGGTTACCTGACCCGTCGTCTGGTCGACGTGGCGCAGGACGTGGTCATCACCGAGGTGGATTGCGGTACCACCGAAGGCCTGACCATGACCCCGATCGTGGAAGGCGGCGACGTTGTGGAGCCGTTGAAGGAGCGCGTGCTGGGTCGCGTCGTGGCCGAGGACGTGTTCCTGCCGGGCAACGATGAAGATCCGATCGTGACCCGCAACACCCTGCTGGACGAACAGTGGGTGGCCAAGCTGGAAGATGCCGGCGTGCAGAGCATCAAGGTGCGCTCGACCATCTCCTGCGCCTCGGCGTTCGGCGTCTGCGGTCGCTGCTACGGCCGCGATCTGGCCCGTGGCCACATCGTCAACATCGGTGAAGCGGTGGGCGTCATCGCCGCACAGTCGATCGGTGAGCCGGGTACCCAGCTGACCATGCGTACGTTCCACATCGGTGGTGCGGCATCGCGTGCGGCTGCGGTGGACAACATCACGGTGAAGACCACCGGTTCGGTGAAGTTCAACAACCTGAAGTCCGTCGAGCACGCCAATGGTTCGCTGGTGGCGGTGTCGCGCTCGGGCGAAATCTCGGTGCTGGATGCGCACGGCCGTGAGCGTGAGCGTTACAAGCTCCCGTACGGCTCGATGATCGCGTCCAAGGACGGCGATGCAGTGAAGGCTGGCCAGACCGTGGCCAACTGGGATCCGCATAACCACCCGATCGTGTCCGAAGTGGCGGGTTTCATCCGCTTCATCGACTTCATCGACGGCGTCACCGTCATCGAGAAGACCGACGAACTGACCGGCCTGGCGTCGCGCGAAATCACCGACCCGAAGCGTCGTGGTTCGCAGGCCAAGGATCTGCGTCCGATCGTGCGTATCGTGGACGGCAAGGGCAATGACCTGACCATCCCGAACACCGATCTGCCGGCCCAGTACCTGCTGCCGCCGCGTTCCATCGTCAACCTGCAGGACGGCGCCGCCGTCGGCGTGGGCGACGTGGTCGCCAAGATCCCGCAGGAAGCGTCCAAGACCCGCGACATCACCGGTGGTCTGCCGCGCGTGGCCGATCTGTTCGAAGCACGCAAGCCGAAGGATCCCGCGATCCTCGCCGAGCGTTCGGGCATCATCAGCTTCGGCAAGGACACCAAGGGCAAGCAGCGCCTGATCATCAAGGACACCGATGGTTCGGAACACGAAGAGCTGATTCCGAAGTACCGTCAGGTCATCGTGTTCGAAGGCGAGCACGTGACCAAGGGCGAAACCATCGTGGACGGCGAACCGAGCCCGCAGGACATCCTGCGTCTGCTGGGCGTCGAGCCGCTGGCCGCCTACCTGGTCAAGGAAATCCAGGACGTGTACCGCCTGCAGGGCGTGAAGATCAACGACAAGCACATTGAAGTGATCACCCGCCAGATGCTGCGCAAGGTCGAAATCACCGACCAGGGCAGCAGCAAGTTCCTCAACGGTGAGCAGGCCGAGCGCCAGCGCGTCATCGAGGAAAATGCACGCCTGACCGTCCGCAACGAGCTGATCGCGCGTTTCGACCCGGTCCTGCTGGGCATCACCAAGGCGTCGCTGGCCACCGAGTCGTTCATCTCGGCCGCGTCGTTCCAGGAAACCACCCGCGTGCTGACCGAAGCTGCCGTCCGCGGCACCTCGGACAACCTGCGCGGCCTGAAGGAAAACGTCATCGTCGGCCGCCTGATTCCGGCGGGTACCGGCCTGGCGTACCACTCCCAGCGTCGTCGCGGTGCCTCTGGCCTGACCGACTCGGAGCTGCAGACCCTGGCCGGCACCCCGGTCGTGGCCGAGGCCGCTCCGGTGGCCGTGGCCGTGGTCGAGTCGACCGACACCGACCCGGCTGTGGGCGAAGAATGAAAAACCCGGTCCGGCCGCAAGGCCGGACCACCTTCGCGTAGCGGCGGACCGCTGGTCCGACGACATTCGAAGCCCTTCGCGTAGCGGCGGACCGCTGGTCCGACGACATTCGAAGGGGCAGGGCACCACCCCGGTGGTTCCCTGACCTTCCTGCCGGTGGCGTCCGCGCCACCGATAGGGTAGGATGCCGGCCGGCCCACGCATGGGTCGGTTGACAACCTGAACGGGGGGCAAGGAGAAGGCTCCCCTGTAACGGCCCAGGATCAGGGCTGGCTTGGCGTGCGCGCGGTTGACTGCGTTTTCGCCAGGTTGCTACAATCGTCTGTCTCAGCAGGCCAGATTTTCCGGCCTGCTCGCACATTTCCGCATTCATGGCCAGTTTTTTCCTTGGCCTCTCTCAGAAGAACATACTGATGGCGACGATCAATCAGCTTGTCCGCAAGCCGCGGCAGGCCACCACTTACAAGAGTGCCTCGCCGGCACTTGATAAGTGCCCCCAGCGCCGTGGCGTTTGCACGCGCGTGTACACCACTACCCCGAAGAAGCCGAACTCGGCGCTCCGCAAGGTTGCCAAGGTCCGCCTGACCAACCAGGAAGAGGTCATCAGCTACATCGGTGGCGAAGGCCACAACCTGCAGGAGCACTCCGTGGTCCTCATCCGCGGCGGTCGCGTCAAGGATCTGCCGGGTGTGCGTTACCACACCGTGCGTGGCTCGCTGGACGCCTCCGGCGTTGCCAAGCGTCGTCAGGGCCGTTCCAAGTACGGCGCCAAGCGTCCGAAGAGCTAAGGGAAAGTACACATGTCTCGTAAAGGTAATACGCCGCAGCGCTCCGTCCTGCCGGATCCCAAGCACGGAAGTGAAACCATCGCGCGCTTCATCAACATGGTGATGCTGAGCGGCAAGAAGTCGGTCGCTGAAAAGATCGTCTATGGCGCCATGGACGTGATCGGTGAGAAGAACCCGAACTCCGTCGAGCTGGTGCAGAAGGCTCTGGACAACGTGGCTCCGTCGGTCGAAGTCAAGTCCCGCCGCGTCGGCGGTGCGACCTACCAGGTGCCGGTCGAAGTGCGTTCGTCGCGCAAGATGGCTCTGGCCATGCGTTGGCTGATCGACTCCGCTCGTAAGCGTGGTGAAAACACCATGCCGAAGAAGCTGGCTGCCGAACTGCTGGACGCCTCGGAAAATCGTGGTGGCGCCATCAAGAAGCGCGAAGAAACCCACCGCATGGCCGAAGCCAACAAGGCATTCGCCCACTACCGCTGGTGAGTTTGACGGCCTTGTAAAACAGGCACGGCAGCACCATTGAGGTGCTGCCTCGCGGCCCCAGAAGGGCTGCGCCAATCCGAAGGCCGCCGAAAGGCGGCGTTCGGCCATCCGAATTCCAAGAAATTGAGAGGCTCCCGTGGCCCGCACCACTCCCATCGAGCGTTACCGTAACTTCGGCATCATGGCCCACATCGATGCCGGCAAGACCACCACGTCCGAGCGCATCCTGTTCTACACCGGCAAGAGCCACAAGATCGGTGAAGTGCACGACGGCGCTGCCACCATGGACTGGATGGAGCAGGAGCAGGAGCGTGGCATCACGATCCAGTCCGCTGCCACCACCGCGTTCTGGAAGGGCATGGACAAGTCCCTGCCGGAGCACCGCTTCAACATCATCGATACCCCCGGGCACGTCGACTTCACCATCGAAGTGGAGCGCTCGCTGCGCGTGCTCGACGGTGCGGTGTTCGTGCTGTGTGCCGTCGGTGGCGTGCAGCCGCAGTCGGAAACCGTGTGGCGCCAGGCCAACCGTTACAAGGTGCCGCGCATCGCGTTCGTCAACAAGATGGACCGCACCGGTGCCAACTTCACCAAGGTCGTTGGCCAGCTGAAGGCCAAGCTGGGTGCCGTCGCCGTGCCGATGCAGCTGCCGATCGGCGCTGAAGAAGGCTTCAAGGGCGTGGTCGACCTGCTCAAGATGAAGGCCATCCATTGGGATGAAGCCTCGCAGGGCATGAAGTTCGAATACCACGACATCCCGGCTGACATGAAGGACGAGGCTGAAGAAGCCCGCACCTACATGATCGAAGCGGCTGCCGAAGCCAACGAAGAGCTGATGGAAAAGTACCTGGGCGGCGAAGAGCTGACCGAGGCTGAAATCATCTCCGCTCTGCGCGCGCGCACCCTGGCGACCGACATCGTGCCGATGTACTGCGGCTCGGCGTTCAAGAACAAGGGCGTGCAGGCCATGCTGGACGGCGTGGTGCAGCTGCTGCCGTCGCCGATCGACGTGCCGGACGTGACCGGTACCGACGTCGACGACGAAACCATCGAGATGAGCCGCAAGTCCGACGACAAGGCTCCGTTCTCGTCGCTGGCCTTCAAGATCATCACCGACCCGTTCGTGGGCGCGCTGACCTTCTTCCGTGTCTACTCGGGCACGCTGAACGCTGGCGACCAGGTGATGAACTCGGTCAAGGGCAAGAAGGAGCGCATCGGTCGCATCCTGCAGATGCACTCCAACGATCGCGAAGAGATCAAGGAAGTGCTGGCCGGTGACATCGCTGCGGCCGTGGGTCTGAAGGACACCACCACCGGCGATACCCTGTGCTCGCTGGACCACCCGATCATCCTGGAGCGCATGGTGTTCCCGGAGCCGGTCATCTCGATGGCCGTCGAACCGAAGACCAAGTCCGACCAGGAAAAGATGGGTCTGGCGCTGGGCCGTCTGGCTCAGGAAGATCCGTCGTTCCGCGTCAAGACCGACGAAGAATCCGGCCAGACCATCATCTCGGGCATGGGTGAGCTGCACCTGGACATCATCGTTGACCGCATGAAGCGCGAGTTCAACGTTGAAGCCAACGTCGGCAAGCCGCAGGTGGCCTACCGCGAAACGATCCAGATGGCCGACGTCAAGTCGGACTACAAGCACGCCAAGCAGTCCGGTGGTAAGGGTCAGTACGGTCACGTCGTGATCGAGCTGTCGCCGATCACCGCTGAAGACCGTGCCGATCCGAAGATCGCGCCGATGATCAAGGACGACTTCCTGTTCATCAACGACATCACCGGTGGCGTGATTCCGAAGGAATTCATTCCGTCGATCGAAAAGGGCCTGCGCGAAACCATCACCAGCGGTCCGCTGGCTGGCTTCCCGGTCGTTGACGTCAAGGTCAAGCTGGTGTTCGGCTCGTACCACGACGTCGACTCCTCGGAAATGGCGTTCAAGCTGGCGTCCTCGATGGCCTTCAAGCAGGGCTTCGCGAAGGCCAAGCCGGTTCTGCTGGAGCCGATCATGAAGGTCGAGATCGTGACCCCGGAGGATTACCAGGGTGACGTGATGGGCGACGTCAGCCGTCGTCGTGGCGTTCTGCAGGGTTCCAGCACCACCGGTGACGGTTCGGCCAGCATCATCAACGCGATGATCCCGCTGGGTGAAATGTTCGGTTATGCCACCTCGCTGCGTTCGCAGACCCAGGGTCGTGCGACGTTCACGATGGAATTCGACCACTACGAGCCGGCGCCGAACAACATCGCCGAAGCCGTGGTCAAGAAGGCCTGAGCGTAAGCTCAGGTCTTTACCTCCCTCTTTTCTGATATCCAAGGTATACAACAATGGCAAAGGGTAAGTTCGAGCGCACCAAGCCGCACGTCAACGTCGGCACCATCGGTCACGTCGATCACGGCAAGACCACGCTGACCGCCGCACTGACCAAGATCGGTGCCGAGCGCTTCGGTGGCGAGTTCAAGGATTACTCCGCGATCGACGCCGCGCCGGAAGAAAAGGCACGTGGCATCACGATCTCGACCGCACACGTCGAATACGAATCCACCGAGCGTCATTACGCCCACGTGGATTGCCCGGGCCATGCTGACTACGTCAAGAACATGATCACCGGTGCTGCCCAGATGGACGGCGCGATCCTGGTGTGCTCGGCCGCTGACGGCCCGATGCCGCAGACCCGCGAGCACATCCTGCTGTCGCGTCAGGTCGGCGTGCCGTACATCGTCGTGTTCCTGAACAAGGCCGACATGGTGGACGACGCCGAGCTGCTGGAACTGGTCGAAATGGAAGTCCGCGAGCTGCTGAGCAAGTACGACTTCCCGGGCGACGACACCCCGATCATCGCGGGTTCGGCCCGTCTGGCGCTGGAAGGCGACCAGAGCGACATCGGCGTGCCGGCCGTGATCAAGCTGGTCGAAGCTCTCGACAGCTGGATCCCGACCCCGGAACGCGACATCGACAAGCCGTTCCTGATGCCGGTGGAAGACGTGTTCTCGATCTCGGGCCGCGGCACCGTGGTGACCGGTCGTATCGAGCGCGGCGTGATCAAGGTCGGCGAAGAAATCGAAATCGTCGGTATCCGTCCGGTCCAGAAGACCACCGTCACCGGCGTGGAAATGTTCCGCAAGCTGCTCGACCAGGGTCAGGCAGGCGACAACGCCGGTCTGCTGCTGCGCGGCACCAAGCGTGACGACGTCGAGCGTGGCCAGGTCCTGGCCAAGCCGGGTTCGATCAAGCCGCACACCCAGTTCGACGCCGAAGTCTACGTCCTGTCCAAGGACGAAGGCGGCCGCCACACCCCGTTCTTCAAGGGCTACCGTCCGCAGTTCTACTTCCGTACCACCGACATCACCGGTGCGGTCGAGCTGCCGGAAGGCGTGGAAATGGTCATGCCGGGCGACAACGTGAAGATGGTTGTCACCCTGATCAACCCGGTGGCAATGGACGAAGGTCTGCGCTTCGCAATTCGCGAAGGCGGCCGTACCGTCGGCGCCGGCGTGGTCTCCAAGATCATCGCGTAATCTGCTAGAATCGGCGCCCCGATGTTGCCTGGGTAGGGCATCGGGGCGTTCAACAACGGGAAAAGAGGCGCAGGACGCTCCTCGTGTTCCCCAGACCAGGAAGGGTCGCGCCATTCAGGCTTTGTCAATAGGTCTCCTGTTGACGGGCGCTTTGTATGCGCGCTATACTTTTTGTCTGGGCAGATCGGGAGACCGGTCTGCCTCGATTTTTGAGGTCTATGGAAAGATCTTGTCGCCGCGCAGGACTGTGCGGCGTCTGCATTCAGGATATTCATGGGACAAGGCAACCCAGAGGCCTTGTCCGTCGCTCTTTTAACGAAGGAACCCACCGTCATGGCGGACCAAAAGATCCGAATTCGGCTGAAGGCGTTCGATCATCGTCTGATCGACCGTTCGGCCAGCGAGATCGTAGAAACGGCAAAGCGGACCGGCGCGCAAGTGCGTGGCCCGATCCCGCTGCCGACCAAGATCGAGCGTTACACCATTCTCGTTTCCCCGCACGTCGACAAGGACGCGCGTGACCAGTACGAGACCCGCACGCACAAGCGCGTGCTCGACATCGTCGACCCCAACGACAAGACCGTGGACGCGCTCATGAAGCTCGAACTGGCTGCCGGCGTCGACGTTCAGATCAAGCTGACCTGAGGACTACGACCATGACGAAGAAATATTCGTTGGGCTTCGTGGGCCGCAAGGCTGGCATGAGCCGCGTGTTCACCGAAGATGGCCAGGCCATCCCGGTGACCCTGATTGAAGCTACCCCGAACCGCATCGCGCAGATCAAGACCGTCGAAGCCGACGGCTACAGCGCCGTGCAGGTGACCGTCGGCGCGCGTCGCGCTGCCCTGGTCAACAAGCCGGAAGCCGGTCACTTCGCCAAGGCGAAGGTCGAAGCCGGTCGTGGCCTGTGGGAATTCCGCGTTGAAGACGCCCAGCTCGGCGAATTCGCCGTTGGTGGCGAAGTCAAGGCGGACATCTTTGAAGTTGGCCAGAAGGTCGACGTCCAGGGTGTCACCAAGGGTAAGGGCTTCCAGGGCACCATCAAGCGCTACAACTTCCGTATGGGCGATGCAACCCACGGTAACTCGCTGTCGCATCGCGCGCCGGGTTCCTTGGGCCAGCGCCAGACCCCGGGTCGCGTTTTCCCGGGTAAGAAGATGTCCGGCCACATGGGTTCGGTGCAGCAGAGCACCCAGAACCTGGAAGTGGTGAAGGTCGATGTCGAACGTGGTCTGATCGCGATCCGTGGTGCCGTTCCGGGCGCAGCGGGTGGTGACGTGATCGTTCGTCCGGCTAGCAAGGCATAAGGAGAGATGACGATGGAACTCGTTATCACGGGTAGCAACAACAAGGTCTCGGTCTCCGATGCCGTGTTCGGTCGCGATTTCAGCGAAGATCTGGTTCACCAGGTCGTCGTTGCTTACCGCAACGCCGGTCGCGCCGGCACCAAGGCACAGAAGACTCGCTCTGAAGTGGCTGGTACCACCAAGAAGTCGAAGAAGCAGAAGGGCGGCGGCGCGCGTCATGGCGCACTGACGGCTCCGATCTTCGTCGGCGGTGGTGTCACCTTCGCGGCCAAGCCGCGCAGCTTCGAGCAGAAGGTCAACCGTAAGCAGTACCGTGCAGCCATGTGCGCGATCCTGTCCGAGCTGAACCGCCAGGGCCGTCTGACGATCGTGGAGTCCTTCGATGTCGAAGCGACCAACACCAAGTCGTTGATCGCCAAGCTGGCCGGCCTGGAAGTGGGCAAGCGTCCGCTGATCGTCACCGAAGAGGCTTCCGAGCACCTGTACCTGTCGGCACGCAACATTCCCTACGTGGAAGTTCGTGACGTCCAGGGTCTGGACCCGGTGTCGCTGGTGGGTGCCGACACGGTCGTCATCACCGCTGACGCGGTCAAGAAGGTCGAGGAGTGGCTGGCATGAACGCCAACGAGAAAATCTTCAGCGTTCTTCGCGCTCCGCGAGTCTCCGAAAAGACCGCGCGCCTGCAGGAACATTCCAACCAGTATGTCTTTGAAGTGTCGAACGAAGCGACCAAGGCCGATGTAAAGGCCGCGGTTGAGCAGCTGTTCGATGTCAAGGTCGAGTCGGTCAACGTGCTGAACGTGAAGGGCAAGAACAAGTCCTTCCGTAACCGCAACGGCCGCCGCGGCGATTGGCGCAAGGCATACGTGCGTCTCGCCGATGGCCAGTCCATCGATGTAACGGCCAAGGCCTGAGGTACATCCCATGCCATTGATGAAATTCAAGCCCACTTCCCCCGGCCGTCGTTCGGCCGTGCGCGTGGTTACGCCCGATCTGCACAAGGGCGCACCGCACGCAGCGTTGCTGGAGCCGCAGAGCAAGTCGGGTGGTCGTAACCACCACGGCCGTATCACCACCCGTCACGTTGGTGGTGGCCACAAGCAGCACTACCGCGTCATCGACTTCAAGCGCAACAAGGAAGGCATTCCGGCGCGCGTGGAACGCATCGAATACGATCCGAACCGCACCGCCCATATCGCCCTGCTGTGCTACGTCGACGGCGAGCGTCGCTACATCATCGCACCGAAGGGCCTGAAGGCCGGTGACCAGGTGATCGCGGGCTCGGATGCGCCGATCAAGACCGGCAACACCCTGCCGCTGCGCAACATCCCGGTCGGTACCACTGTCCACGGCATCGAACTGAAGCCGGGCAAGGGTGCTCAGATCGCGCGTGCCGCCGGCGCCGCCGTGCAGCTCGTCGCTCGTGAAGGTATCTACGCCACCCTGCGCCTGCGCTCGGGTGAAATGCGTAAGGTGCCGGTCGAGTGCCGCGCCACCATCGGTGAAGTCGGTAACGACGAGCACAACCTGGAAAAGCTGGGCAAGGCTGGCGCCAAGCGCTGGCGCGGTGTCCGCCCGACCGTTCGTGGTGCTGCCATGAACCCGGTTGACCACCCGCACGGTGGTGGTGAGGCGAAGGCCGGCCAGGGTAACCCGCATCCGGTCACCCCGTGGGGTGTCCCGACCAAGGGCTACAAGACGCGCCATAACAAGCGCACCCAGCAATTCATCGTCCGCGATCGTAGGGGCTAATCGACCATGGCACGTTCACTCAAGAAGGGCCCGTTCGTCGATCACCACCTCGTCAAGAAGGTGGAGGCCGCTGCGGGTAGCAAGAAGCCGATCAAGACCTGGTCGCGCCGTTCGATGATCCTGCCGGAAATGGTAGGCATCACCATCGCCGTTCATAACGGTAAGAACCACGTTCCGGTGCTCGTCAACGAGAACATGGTCGGCCACAAGCTCGGCGAATTTGCCATCACCCGGACCTTCAAGGGTCACGGTGGTGACAAGAAGTCGGGCAAGTAAGGAGAGATGACAATGGAAGCGAAAGCAATCCTGCGCTCCGCGCGCATCTCTGCGCAGAAAGCCCGTCTGGTCGCTGACCAGGTGCGCGGCCTGCCGGCCGAGCGTGCGGTCAACCTGCTGAAGTTCTCGGACAAGAAGGCTGCCCACCTGATCAAGAAGGTGGTGGAGTCGGCTATTGCCAATGCCGAGAACAACCAGGGCGCCGACGTCGACGAGCTGAAGGTTCAGACCATCATGGTAGATGAAGGTCCGACCCTGAAGCGTTTCATGGCGCGGGCGAAAGGCCGCGGCACCCGCATCCTCAAGCGCACCAGCCACATCACTGTGGTTGTGGGCGCCGGCAAGTAAGCGGAAAGGAAAACACCATGGGTCATAAAGTTCATCCGATTGGTATCCGCCTCGGCATTTCCAAGGACTGGAACTCCAAGTGGTACGCCAACAAGGCCGAGTTCGCTGGTTACCTGGCGGCCGACCTGAAGGTGCGGGACATGCTGCGCAAGAAGCTCGCGCAGGCCGGCATCAGCAAGATCCTGATCGAGCGTCCGGCCAAGACCGCTCGCGTGACGATCCACACCGCCCGTCCGGGCGTGGTGATCGGCAAGCGCGGTGAGGACATCGAGAAGCTGCGCAAGGAAGTGAGCGAAATGATGGGCGTCCCGGCGCACATCAACGTCACCGAAGTGCGCAAGCCCGAGCTGGACGCACAGCTGGTTGCCGAGTCGATCGCGCAGCAGCTGGAGCGTCGCATCATGTTCCGCCGCGCCATGAAGCGCTCGGTCGGCAACGCGATGCGTCTGGGTGCCCTGGGCATCAAGGTCAACGTCGGTGGCCGCCTCAACGGTGCTGAAATCGCCCGTTCGGAGTGGTACCGCGAAGGCCGCGTGCCGCTGCACACGCTGCGTGCCGACATCGACTATGGCTTCGCTGAAGCCAAGACGACCTACGGCATCATCGGCATCAAGGTCTGGATCTACAAGGGCGAGGTTTTCGATTTCTCCCAGGTTGGCCAGGAAAAGCAGGACGATTCCCCGCGCAACGATCGTAACGATCGCGGCGACCGCGGTGACCGTCAGCGCCCGGCCCGTGAAGCGAGGTAACGACAATGTTGCAACCCAAGCGAACCAAGTACCGCAAGGTACACAAGGGCCGTAACGATGGCCTGAGCTGGAGCGCCAACGCTGTCAGCTTCGGCGAGTACGGCCTGAAGGCAACCGCTCATGGTCAGCTGACCGCGCGTCAGATCGAAGCGGCTCGCCGCTCGATCAGCCGCTACGTCAAGCGCGGCGGCAAGATGTGGATCCGAGTGTTCCCCGACAAGCCGATCACCAAGAAGCCCATCGAAGTCCGAATGGGTTCTGGTAAGGGCAACGTGGAGTACTGGGTCGCCCAGATCCAGCCCGGCCGCATGATCTATGAAATTGAAGGTGTGGATGAAAGCGTGGCTCGCGAGGCGTTCCGCCTGGCAGCTGCCAAGCTCTCCGTGACCACCACCTTCGTGACCCGGACGGTGATGTAATGGATATCAAACAACTTCGCGAAAAGTCGGCTGACGATCTGAAGGCCCACCTGACCGACCTGCGTAAGGAGCAGTTCTCGCTCCGTATGCAGCAGGTTACCGGCCAGCTGCCGAAGACTCACGAAACCCGCCGGGTCCGCCGCGAGATTGCTCGCGTCAAGACCCTGCTCGGCAGCACCAAGTAAGGATGGCCGCGATGAGCGACAATACTGAAAACAAGACGCTGCGCACGGTCGAAGGCCGTGTCGTCAGCAACAAGATGGACAAGACGGTCACCGTGTTGGTGGAACGCCTGGTCAAGCACGCCCTGTACGGCAAGTACATCAAGCGTTCGACCAAGCTGCACGCCCACGACGCCGACAACGCCTGCAACGAAGGCGATGTCGTCCGCGTGACCGAGATTGCTCCGATGTCCAAGACCAAGAACTGGCGCGTGGTGGAAGTCATCACGCGTGCGGCTGAATAAGGAGATCTGAATCATGATCCAGATGCAGAGCTACCTCGAGGTCGCGGACAATTCCGGTGCCAAGGAAGTGATGTGCATCAAGGTGCTGGGCGGCTCCAAGCGTCGCTACGCCCACATCGGTGACATCATCAAGGTCACCGTGAAGGATGCGATCCCGCGCGGCAAGGTCAAGAAGGGTGAAGTGTTCGACGCCGTCGTGGTGCGTACCCGCAAGGGTGTGCGTCGCGCCGACGGTTCGCTGATCCGTTTTGACGCCAACGCTGCGGTCCTGCTCAACAACAAGCAAGAGCCGATCGGCACCCGCATCTTCGGACCGGTGACGCGTGAACTTCGTACCGAGAAGTTCATGAAGATCGTCTCGCTCGCTCCCGAAGTGCTGTGAGCGACAGGAGATAATCATGGCTAACCGTATCAAGAAGGGCGACCAGGTCGTCGTCAACACCGGCAAGGACAAGGGCAAGCAGGGCGAAGTCGTCCGCGTCGACGGCGATCGTGTGATCGTCGCCAACGTGAACATCGTCAAGCGCCACACCAAGCCGAACCCGCAGGCAGGTGTTGCCGGCGGCGTGGTCGAGCGTGAAGCGTCGATCCATATCTCCAACGTGAACGTGCTCAACCCGGCTTCGGGCAAGGGCGAACGCGTTGGTTTCAAGGTGCTGGAGGATGGACGCAAACTGCGTGTGTTCCGCTCCAGCGGTGAGGCGCTCGACGCCTGAGGATGCGCTGATGAATACCCGTCTCGAAAAGTTCTACAAGGAAGAAGTGGTGCCGGCGCTGATGAAGCAGTTCGGCTACACCAATCCGATGCAGGTTCCGAAGCTGGTCAAGGTCACCCTGAACATGGGTGTCGGCGAAGCAGCCACGAACAAGAAGATCCTGGAAAATGCCGTCGCCGACATGGCCAAGGTCTCCGGCCAGAAGCCGATCGTGACCAAGTCCCGCGTCTCGGTGGCTTCGTTCAAGATCCGCGATGGTTGGCCGATCGGCTGCAAGACCACGCTGCGTCGTGAAAAGATGTATGAGTTCCTGGATCGCCTGATCAACATCTCGCTGCCGCGCGTGCGCGACTTCCGTGGTGTCTCGGGTCGCTCCTTCGACGGTCGTGGCAACTTCAACATGGGTGTGAAGGAACAGATCATCTTCCCGGAAATCGACTTCGACGCTGTCGACGCGATCCGCGGCATGGATATCGCCATCACCACCACCGCCAAGACCGACGCGGAAGCGAAGGCGCTGCTCGCAGCGTTCAAGTTCCCGTTCCGTAACTGATACGTCGAGGAATCCGAAATGGCAAAGACCTCCATGGTCAACCGCGATCTGAAGCGTGCCAAGCTGGCCGCCAAGTACGCCGGTAAGCGTGAAGAGCTGAAGAAGATCATCTCCAGCCCGACCGCTTCGTACGACGAAAAGGCTGACGCCGTGATCAAGTTGCAGAAGCTGCCGCGCGATTCGTCGCCGAGCCGCCACCGCAACCGTTGCGAACTGTCCGGCCGCCCGCGTGGCGTCTACAGCAAGTTCGGCCTCGGCCGCAACAAGCTGCGCGAAGCCACCATGCGTGGCGACGTGCCGGGCCTGCGCAAGGCCAGCTGGTAAGGGATTCGTCCCTGTGGTAAGGGGTGGGCCTGTTCAGGCTCACCCCAACTTAAAGAGTCCGGCCCTGGTCGGGCTCTTTTTGTCGTATACTCCCGCGTCTCACTGGCAGCATGGGTGGGGCGGGGCGCTGTAATGGCGACCGGTAGCGCCGACCGTTGGTCGGTTGACCGGCTCCGCTGAACTAGAACGACGGGCCGCAAGGCCCATTCCAAACAGCAAGATTTTCGCGAAAGCGGATATCGGTGCACTCAAAGGTATCGACTATGAGCATGACTGATCCCATCGCCGACCTGCTGGTACGCATCAAGAATGCGGCCGCGGTTGGCAAGCAGACGGTGAAAGCGCCGTCCTCCAAGATCAAGGTTGCAATCGCAGAAGTGTTGAAGGCCGAAGGCTACATCACCGACCTGCGCGTGACCAAGATCGAAAACAACAAGGCCGAACTTGAAATCGTCCTGAAGTATTTCGAAGGCAAGCCGGTCATCGAGACCCTGAAGCGCTTCTCGCGTTCGGGTCTGCGCCAGTACCGTGGCAAGTCTGAGCTGCCGAAGGTCCTGAACGGCCTGGGCATCTCCATCATCTCCACCTCCAAGGGCATCATGACTGATGCGCAGGCGCGCCAGCTGGGCGTCGGCGGCGAAGTCCTGTGCTTCGTGGCCTAAGGCGAGAAGGAAACTACTATGTCCCGCGTAGCCAAGAAGCCGGTCAACCTGCCCAAGGGCGTTGAACTGAACATCCAGTCCGATTCCGTCAGCGTGAAGGGCCCGAAGGGCACCCTGTCGCTGTCGAAGGTCGCTGGCGTCGAAATCACCGTTGAAAACGGCGTTGCCACCCTGGCCGCCAACGATCCGGCGCTGACTGCCCTCACCGGCACCGTGCGCGCGATCCTGGCCAACATGGTCCACGGCGTGACCGAAGGTTTCGAGCGCAAGCTCGAGCTGGTCGGCGTCGGTTACCGTGCCGCCATGCAGGGCAAGGACCTGAACCTGTCGCTCGGTTTCTCGCACCCGGTCGTGTTCGTGGCGCCGGAAGGCATCACCCTGTCGACCCCGACCCAGACCGAAATCGTGGTCCAGGGTACGGACAAGCAGCAGGTCGGTGAAGTTGCCGCCAAGATCCGTGGTTACCGTCCGCCGGAGCCCTACAAGGGCAAGGGTGTGAAGTACGCCGGCGAAGTCATCATTCGTAAGGAAGCCAAGAAGGCCTAATTCAGGTCCTCAGCTTTCCAAGGAAAAAGATAATGAACAAGAACATCGCTCGCCTGCGTCGTGCCAAGTCGACCCGTGCACACATCCGCGAACTCGGCGTGCCGCGTCTGTCGGTGCTGCGCACCGGTCAGCACCTGTACGCCCAGGTCTTCACCGCCGACGGCTCCAAGGTGCTGGCTGCGGCCAACACCACCCAGGCCGACGTCAAGGACGGCCTGAAGAACGGCAAGAACAGCGACGCCGCCGTCAAGGTTGGCAAGCTGGTTGCCGAGCGCGCCAAGGCTGCGGGCATCGAGAAGGTCGCTTTCGACCGCTCGGGCTACCGCTACCACGGCCGCATCAAGGCACTGGCCGATGCAGCCCGCGAAGGCGGCCTGCAGTTCTAAGGGATAAGGAAGCGGGGCATTGCCCCGCTTCCGCCTGCCTGCCGGCGCGGGTTGCGCCGGGCGACGTCCTTCTTATGCAGGGGCGCTCGATCCACCGCTCCATCTCACAGCTATAAGCGGCCCTGAGCCGTACATACTCAATCAATCAAGGAATCAACATGGCAGAAGAACGTCAGCCGCGGGGTCGCGATCGCGATCGCAACCGCGAAGAGAAAGTCGACGACGGCATGATCGAAAAGCTGGTCGCGGTCAACCGCGTCAGCAAGACCGTCAAGGGCGGTCGCCAGTTCACCTTCACCGCACTGACCGTGGTCGGTGATGGCGAAGGCAAGGTCGGTTTCGGTTACGGCAAGGCACGCGAAGTGCCGGTCGCCATCCAGAAGTCGATGGAGCAGGCGCGCAAGAACCTGGCCACCGTCGATCTGAACAACGGCACCCTGTGGCACCCGGTCAAGGCCGGCCACGGCGCAGCCCGTGTGTTCATGATGCCGGCATCGGAAGGTACGGGCGTCATCGCCGGCGGCGCCATGCGCGCTGTGCTGGAAGCCGTTGGCGTCAAGAACGTGCTGGCCAAGGCCGTCGGTTCGCGTAACCCGATCAACCTGGTTCGCGCCACGCTGAAGGGCCTGACCGACATGCAGTCGCCGGTCCGCATTGCGGCCAAGCGCGGCAAGAAGGTGGAGGATCTCAACCATGGCTAATGAAACCGCCAAGACCGTCAAGGTCCGCCTGGTGCGTGGCCTGCGTGGCACCCAGTCGCGTCACCGCCTGTCGGTGCGTGCGCTGGGCCTGAACAAGCTCAATGACGTGCGTGAACTGAAGGACAGCCCGCAGGTTCGCGGTCTGATCAACAAGGTTCAGTACCTCGTCCAGGTTGAGGAATAATCCAATGACCATGCATCTCAATGAACTGAGCCCGGCACCGGGCGCGCGCAAAGAGCGCACCCGCGTGGGCCGTGGTATCGGCTCGGGCCTGGGCAAGACCTGCGGCCGCGGCCACAAGGGTTCGTTCGCCCGTAAGGGTGGCGGCAAGATCAAGGCAGGCTTCGAAGGCGGCCAGACCCCCATGCAGCGTCGTCTGCCGAAGGTCGGTTTCCGTTCCAAGATCGCCAAGGACACTGCTGAAGTCCTGTCGTACCACTTGGACAAGCTGGAGGCCGGTGAGGTCGATTTCGCCGCGCTGCGCGCTGCGAAGCTGGTCCCGAGCACGGCCAAGAAGGCCAAGATCGTCATGAAGGGCGGCCTGACCAAGGCCTTCACCCTGAAGGGCATCGCTGCAACGGCCGGTGCCAAGGCCGCGATCGAAGCTGCCGGCGGCAGCGTACAGGAGTAAGACATGGCGCAAGCTGGCATTGGTAACCTCGGCGGCGGGCTCGGCAAGTTCACGGAACTTCGCCAGCGACTGCTGTTCGTCCTCGGGGCTTTGATCGTCTATCGCATCGGCTGTTATGTGCCGGTGCCGGGCGTCAATCCCGATGCCATGCTTGCGCTCATGCAGGCGCAGGGCGGCGGCATCGTGGACATGTTCAACATGTTCTCGGGCGGCGCCCTGCACCGTTTCAGCATTTTCGCGCTGAACGTGATGCCGTACATCTCGGCATCGATCGTGATGCAGCTGGCGGTCCACATCTTCCCGGCATTGAAGGCAATGCAGAAGGAAGGCGAGTCGGGCCGTCGCAAGATCACCCAATATTCCCGCATCGGCGCCGTGTTCCTGGCGGTGGTGCAGGGCGGCAGCATCGCGCTGGCGCTGCAGAACCAGCTGTCCCCGGGCGGTGCGCCCGTGGTCTACGCGCCGGGCATGGGCTTCGTGCTCACCGCCGTGGTCGCGCTGACCGCCGGCACCATCTTCCTGATGTGGGTCGGTGAGCAGGTCACCGAGCGCGGCATCGGCAACGGTGTGTCGCTGATCATCTTCGCCGGCATCGTCGCCGGCCTGCCGGGCGCGGTCATCCACACCGTGGAAGCCTACCGCGACGGCAACATGAGCTTCATCGCCCTGCTGCTGATCGTGCTGGTGGTGCTGGCCTTCACCTACTTCGTGGTGTTCGTCGAACGCGGCCAGCGCCGCATCACGGTGAACTACGCACGTCGCCAGGGCGGCCGCAACGCGTACATGAACCAGACCTCGTTCCTGCCGCTGAAGCTGAACATGGCGGGCGTGATCCCGGCCATCTTCGCCTCCAGCATCCTGGCGTTCCCGACGACCCTGGCCATGTGGTCCGGCCAGGCCAGCTCGGCGACGTGGCTGCAGAAGGTTGCCAGTGCCCTCGGCCCGGGCGAACCGCTGCACATGATCGTGTTCGCCGCGCTGATCACCGGTTTCGCGTTCTTCTATACCGCGCTGGTGTTCAACTCGCAGGAAACCGCCGACAACCTGAAGAAGTCGGGCGCGCTGATTCCGGGCATCCGTCCGGGCAAGGCCACCGCCGACTACATCGATGGCGTGCTGACCCGTCTGACCGCCGCAGGTTCGCTGTACCTGGTGATCGTCTGCCTGCTGCCGGAAATCATGCGTACCCAGCTTGGCGCGTCGTTCTACTTCGGTGGCACCTCGCTGCTGATCGTGGTGGTGGTGGTGATGGACTTCATTGCCCAGATCCAGGCGCACCTGATGTCGCACCAGTATGAGAGCCTGTTGAAGAAGGCGAATCTGAAGGGCGGCAACCGCGGCGGTTTTGCCCGCGGCTGATTCACCTGTTACACTAGTCTTCTTGTTGCGAAGGCCCTCCGGTTCCCGGACCTGGCCTTCCAAATCGAAGGGCGGCCCCCGCAGCGGTCTCGGGTGGGGGTGAGATGTGGTGGTCCCGCGCGGGAGTAGCGCGGGCGGCGGCGAGGGCAACCTCTGCAGTCAACGACATCCGGCGCCGGAGCATGGGCACACTCCCCATGCCGGGTTCATGAAACCGTTTGGTTTCACGGACTTCCAAGTAAACCGAGACCTTGATAGAATCGCTAGTTCACTTTTTTGATCCATCCTGCCGGATTGGCGCGCCCGTGGTGCGCTGTCGGCCATCACTCAGCTGGAGAACCGCGTCATGGCGCGTATTGCAGGCGTCAACCTGCCAGCCCAGAAGCACGTCTGGGTCGGGTTGCAAAGCATTTACGGCATCGGCCGTACCCGTTCGAAGAAGGTCTGCGACGCCGCAGGCGTTACCTCGACCACCAAGATCCGCGATCTGTCGGAGCCGGAAATCGAGCGTCTGCGCTCGGAAGTGGCCAAGTACATCGTGGAAGGCGATCTGCGCCGTGAAATCGGTATCGCGATCAAGCGCCTGATGGATCTGGGCTGCTACCGCGGTCTGCGTCACCGTCGCGGCCTGCCGCTGCGTGGCCAGCGCACCCGTACCAACGCCCGCACCCGCAAGGGCCCGCGCAAGGCGATCAGGAAGTAAGGGACCTAAGAAATGGCTAAGCCCGTCGCTAAGACCAAGAAGAAGATCAAGCGCGTCGTCACTGACGGCGTCGCCCACGTCCACGCTTCTTTCAACAACACCATCGTGACCATCACCGACCGTCAGGGCAACGCTCTGTCGTGGGCGACCTCCGGTGGCGCTGGCTTCCGCGGTTCGCGCAAGTCCACCCCGTTCGCTGCCCAGGTGGCTGCCGAGAAGGCCGGCCGTGCCGCGCTCGACTACGGCGTCAAGTCCCTGGAAGTCCGCATCAAGGGCCCGGGTCCGGGTCGTGAGTCGGCCGTGCGCTCGCTGAACAACGTGGGCTACAAGATCACCAACATCATCGACGTGACGCCTATCCCGCACAACGGGTGCCGTCCGCCGAAGAAGCGTCGCGTCTAAAGGAGCGATAAGAAATGGCTCGTTATATCGGTCCTACCTGTAAGCTCGCCCGCCGCGAAGGCGCCGACCTTTCCCTCAAGAGCCCGGCGCGTGCGCTGGACTCCAAGTGCAAGCTGGAGCAGAAGCCCGGCCAGCACGGCGCGACCGCCCGTAAGGGCAAGCTGTCCGACTACGCCACCCAGCTGCGTGAAAAGCAGAAGGTCAAGCGTATCTACGGCCTGCTGGAGCGTCAGTTCCGCAACTACTACAAGAAGGCCTCGACCAAGAAGGGCAACACCGGCGAGAACCTGCTGCAGCTGTTGGAAACCCGTCTGGACAACGTCGTCTATCGCATGGGCTTCGCTGTGACCCGTCCGGCTGCTCGTCAGCTGGTTTCGCACCGCGGCGTCACCGTGAACGGCAAGTCGGTCAACCTGGCTTCGTACCAGGTCAAGGCTGGCGACGCCGTCGCTCTGTCCGAGAAGGCTGCCAAGCAGCTGCGCGTTCAGGAAGCCCTGACCGTTGCTGCCCAGCACGACCTGCGCCCGTCGTGGGTTGAAGTGGATTCCGGCAAGTTCGCCGGCATCTTCAAGGCTGTGCCGGATCGTGCGGACCTGCCTGCGGATATCAACGAAGCGCTGATCGTCGAGTTGTATTCGAAGTAATTCACATTGGAGAATCCCCGGCGACGGCCGGGGATTCACTAGGAGAACCCGCAACATGACGGTTACCGCCAACCAGGTTCTGCGTCCTCGCGGTCCGCAGATCGAACGCCTTACCGACACCCGCGCCAAGGTCGTTATCGAGCCCTTGGAGCGTGGTTACGGGCATACGCTGGGCAATGCCCTGCGTCGCGTGCTGCTGTCGTCCATCCCGGGCTTCGCCATCACGGAAGTCGAGATCGACGGCGTGCTGCACGAGTACACCACGCTCGAAGGCTTGCAGGAGGACGTGCTGGAAGTCCTGCTCAACCTGAAGGACGTGGCCATCCGTATGCATACCGGTGACAGCGCCACGCTGTCGCTGTCCAAGCAGGGTCCGGGTGTTGTGACCGCTGCCGATATCAAGGTCGACCACAACGTCGAGATCCTCAACAACGACCATATCATCTGCCACCTGACCAAGGACACGGCAGTCAATATGCGTCTGAAGATCGAGCGTGGTTTCGGCTACCAGCCGGCGGCCGCGCGTCGTCGTCCGGACGAAGAAACCCGTGCCATCGGTCGTCTGGTTCTGGACGCCTCGTTCTCGCCGGTCCGTCGCGTCGCCTATTCGGTGGAAGCGGCCCGCGTTGAACAGCGTACCGACCTGGACAAGCTGGTGCTGGACATCGAAACCAACGGCACGATCGATGCCGAGGAAGCCGTGCGCACCGCCGCCGACATCCTCAGCGATCAGCTGTCGGTGTTCGGTGACTTCACCCACCGCGACCGCGGTGCGGCCAAGCCGGCCAACAACGGCGTGGATCCGGTGCTGCTGCGCCCGATCGACGACCTGGAACTGACTGTGCGTTCGGCCAACTGCCTGAAGGCAGAGAGCATTTACTACATCGGCGATCTGATCCAGAAGACCGAAGTGGAACTGCTCAAGACCCCGAACCTCGGCAAGAAGTCGCTGACCGAGATCAAGGAAGTCCTCGCACAGCGCGGTCTTTCGCTCGGCATGAAGCTGGAGAACTGGCCGCCGGCCGGTGTCGCCCAGCACGGCATGCTCGGCTGATCCAGCGCTACGCAAGATGCTTGACCCCGCACCTTCGGGTGCGGGGGCTTCACCCGCAACACCTCGCATCGACAGGCCCATAGCCTGCGGTGACGGTCGGCCAGGAGGGCCGGCACCGGACCATCCGCAGTCCAAGCAGCAACGCCGGGAAGGCGACAGCGATACCCAACCGATCCAACATTCACTTCAGGAATCACCGTCATGCGTCATATGAAATCCGGTCGTAAGTTCAACCGTACCAGCGCCCACCGCGAAGCAATGTTCAAGAACATGGCCGCGTCGCTGTTCAAGCACGAGCTGATCAAGACCACCCTGCCGAAGGCCAAGGAACTGCGCCGCGTCGCCGAGCCGCTGATCACCCTGGCCAAGGTCGACTCCGTTGCCAACCGCCGTCTGGCCTTCGCCCGTCTGCGCGACAACGAAGCCGTGGGCAACCTGTTCACCATCCTGGGCCCGCGCTACGCGACCCGTCCGGGTGGCTACCTGCGTCTGCTGAAGTGCGGCTTCCGCGCTGGTGACAACGCGCCGATGGCCTACGTGGAACTGGTGGACCGTCCGGCCGTGGCTGAAGCCGTCGAAGAGTAATCGACGCGCAACACCCGTTATTCGGTGAAGAACCCGGCCTTGTGCCGGGTTTTTCCGTTTATGGGGTGCCGCGAGGTCGACAGCGGAGCCAGAGCTTGGACGTTCGGTTCTCCCGGTGGGCGCCGGCAGGCGTGGGGGCGCGGGACACGCCGTGAACCCATCCCTGGGGGCTCGTAGAAAACATCCCTGTTTTCTACGGTCCCGCGCCCCCACGCCTGCCGGCGCCTGGATGGTTACCTGGCGGCCCAGCGACGACGGGTGTTGGCGTCCCGCTGCAATTCGGAACAGGCTGTCTGGTCGGCTGGGCCGATGGTCGGCGGCTGAGGGCCGTGAGGGCCTGTTAATCTTGGCGTCTGGACGTTCACGAGTGTTGGCAATGAATCCACTGCGTTGGAGTTACCGCGCCCAGTTCCTGCTGGGCTTCCTGGTCTGCGTTGGCCTGCTGGCCTATGCGATTTTCCTGCAGCTCAAGATCGGTCTTGAGCCGTGCCCGCTGTGCATCTTCCAGCGGCTGGCGTTTGCCGCGCTTGGTCTGCTGTTCCTGATCGGTGCCTTGCATGGTCCGCGTGAGCGCGCCGGGCGGGCGACGTACGGGGTACTGGCCTTCATCGCTGCGGCGGTGGGAATCGGCATTGCCGGGCGCCATGTCTATGTGCAGCTGCTGCCCAAGGACATGGGCTCGAGCTGCGGCCCGCCGCTGGCGTTTCTCAGCGAGACGATGGGCCCGCTGGAAGTGTTCCGCACCGTGCTGACCGGTACCGGTGACTGCGGCAACATCGATTGGCAGTTCCTGGGCCTGACCATGCCGATGTGGAGCCTGGTGTGGTTCGTGCTGCTGGCTGCCTGGGCGCTGTTCGCCTCGTTCCGTCGCCCTGCGCGACGTAGCTGATTTCCCTGATTGCTCCATCCCCCACTGGATATACCGATGAACGCTGCCGATCCCGCCACTGCCCCCGCCATGCTGCCGACCGACTGGTCGCCGGAGAGCTGGCGCGGCAAGCCGGCGCTGCAGATGCCGACCTATCCCGATCCGGTGGCGCTGGATGCGGCGCTCCATGAGCTCAAGCGCCTGCCGCCGCTGGTCACGTCGTGGGAAATCCTGGCGTTGAAGCAGCAGCTCGCCGAGGCCCAGGAAGGCAAGCGCTTCCTGCTGCAGGGCGGTGACTGCGCGGAGAACTTCAGCGACTGCGAGTCGACCACCATTTCCAACCGGCTCAAGGTGCTGCTGCAGATGAGCCTGGTGCTGGTGCACGGGCTGCGCAAGCCGGTCACGCGGGTGGGGCGCTTTGCCGGTCAGTACGCCAAGCCGCGATCGGCCGACACTGAAACGCGCGATGGGGTGACCTTGCCCAGCTACCGCGGCGACGTGATCAATGCGCCGGAGTTCACCGAGGCCGCACGGCTGCCGGACCCGCGGCGGATGCTGCAGGCGCACGCGCATTCGGCGATGACGATGAACTTCGTGCGGGCGCTGATCGACGGTGGCTTCGCCGACCTGCATCACCCCGAGTACTGGAACCTGGAGTGGGTGCGGCATTCGCCGCTGGCCGGTGACTACCAGAAGATGGTGGCGTCGATCGGCGATGCGGTGCGCTTCATGGAGACGTTGGCCGGTTCGCAGGTGCACAACCTCAACCGGATCGATTTCTACACCTCGCACGAGGCGTTGCTGCTGCCCTACGAGCAGGCGCTGACCCGCCAGGTGCCGCGCCAGCAGGGCTGGTTGAACCTGAGCACGCACTATCCGTGGATCGGCATGCGCACGGCCGCGCTGGATGGCGCGCACGTGGAGTACCTGCGTGGCGTGCGCAATCCGATCGCGATCAAGGTGGGGCCGTCGGTGCAGCCGGACCAGCTGCTGCGCCTGATCGACGTGCTCAACCCGCACGACGAGCCGGGGCGCCTGAGCTTCATCCACCGGATGGGGGCGGCGCAGATCGCCGAGAAGCTGCCGCCGCTGCTGCAGGCGGTCAAGCGCGACGGGCGGCGTGTGCTGTGGGTCTGCGATGCGATGCATGGCAATACCGAAAGCACCAGCAATGGCTTCAAGACGCGTCGCTTCGACAACGTGCGCAGCGAGGTGGAGATGTCGTTCGACCTGCACGCCGCGGCCGGCACGCGCCTGGGCGGCGTGCACCTGGAGCTGACCGGTGAGGACGTGACCGAATGCACCGGCGGCGCGCGCGAGCTGACCGAGCGTGATCTGGAGCGTGCGTACCGCTCCTCGGTGGATCCGCGACTGAACTACGAGCAGTCGCTGGAAATCGCGATGGCGATCGTGCGCAAGCAGGAGCACCACGCCGCCTGATCGGCGGCGTCCACGCCCGGCTTACATCCGGGCGACATCGCGGTCATCGGTGCCCCGGCATCCTGTGGTCTTCCAGACGGGATCACGGGAGCGTGCGGTGACAGTGGATTGGCAGGTGGCAGCGGCGTATCTATGGCCGGTGGCGATCGCGCTGGCGGTCGGTATCGTGGGGTGGTGGCTGCTGATGGCGCTGACGCGGCGTCTGAAGGGCAGCGAGCGACGGCGCGCGCGGATCGCGCGGGTGTTCAGTCGCCCGCTGGCCTTCGCCTTGCCCCTGCTGCTGCTGATTCCTGCGCTGGAAGCCACGCCCCTGCAGGGGCGCTGGCTCGACCAGGCACTGCGGCTGCTGCACATCGGGCTGACCGCCTGCGTGATCTGGTGCCTGGTGCGGGCGGTGGCGGCCGGCGAGCAGGCGATCCTGCGCGACCATCCGATGGAAGTGGCGGACAACCTGGAGGCCCGCCGCATCCAGACCCAGACGCGCGTGCTCAGCCGCGTTCTGATGGGCGCGATCATCCTGGTCGGGGTATCGCTGATCCTGTTGACCTTCCCGATGGTGCGCCAGATCGGCACGGCGCTGCTGGCCTCGGCGGGCATCATCGGGCTGGTCGCCGGTATCGCTGCCAAGCCGGTCTTCGGCAACCTCATCGCCGGGCTGCAGATCGCCTTGACCCAGCCGATCCGGCTGGATGATGTGGTGATCGTGGAGGGCGAATGGGGCCGGGTCGAGGAGATCGGCAGCAGCTATGTGGTGGTACGGATCTGGGATGAGCGGCGCATGGTGGTGCCGCTGACCTGGTTCATCGAGCACCCGTTCCAGAACTGGACCCGGCGCAGCGCGGACCTGCTGGGGACGGCCTTCCTGTGGCTGGACTATCGGGCGCCGATCAACGCCATCCGCGCCGAGCTCGACCGCATCTGCCATGCCGAGCCGCTCTGGGATGGGCGGGTGTGCGTGACCCAGGTCACCGAGACGTCCGAGCACACCGTCCAGGTGCGCCTGCTGGTCAGCGCGCGCAATTCGGGTGATGCGTTCGACCTGCGCTGCCTGGTGCGTGAGCGGATGCTGGACTTCATCGCCCGCGAGCATCCGCAGGCGCTGCCGCGCACCCGCGCCGAACTGTTGCAGCAGCCCGACCCGCAGCAGCGGGGGCGCGTGCAGCCGGTGGACGGGGTGCGGTCGCCCGGCGCCGAAGACGGCCCGTAGTGCCGGCCGCTGGCCGGCAGCCGCACGGAGACACACTGTCCGGGCTGCTCAGGCGTGCAGGGGCAGCCAGCCCGCCTGTGCGGCGCCAGGCGGCGCGCTCAGCAGCTCAGGGTGGGCTGGTGTGCGGCAGCAGGGTGTCGGTCTTGAAGCGCGGCGGACGGCGCGCCCGCGTGCGCTGTTCATAGGCGTAGCCCAGCTCGATCAGGCGCGGCTCGCTCCAAGCGGTGCCCATGAACAGCAGGCCCAGCGGCAGGCCGTCGACATGGGCCATCGGCACGGTCAGGCTCGGGTAGCCGGCCACTGCGGCGGCGCTGTAGCTCTCGCCCGGGAAGTCGTCGCCCTGGCCGTCGCGGATCGGCCAGGCCACGCCGGTGGTGGGGGCGATCAACGCGTCAAGCCGCTGCGCACGCAAGGCGGCATCGATGCCTTCCGGACCGGCCAGGCGGCGCGCGTCACTGCGCGCGCGGATGTACTCGGGCGTGCCCAGACCACCGGTGGTGTTGGCCAGTTCCATGATCTCCTGGCCGAACAGGCTCATTTCCCTGCCGGCGTGCTCGCGGTTCCAGGCGATGACCTCGTCGAGGCTGCGCACCGGTGCCTGGTAGGTGGTGAAGTAGCGCTGCAGGCCGGCCTTGAACTCATGCAGCAGCACGGTCCGCTCGGCGTCCTGCCACTGGCCCTGGGTTGGCAGGCTGGCCGGCACCACGACCGCGCCGGCCTCACGCAGGATCGCAATGGCGTGCTCCAGCGCCGGCCCGATGCCGGGGCGCTTTTCCAGCCCGGTGTACAGCACGCCGATACGGGCGCCGCGCAGGCCGTCCAGGTTCAGTCGCGAGGTGTAGTCGTAGACCGCGCGGCCGGGCATGGTCGCCGTCGCCGGGTCGGCGTCGTCGCGCCCGGCCATCGCGGTGAGCAGTGCGGCTGCATCCGCCACGCTGCGGGTCATCGGGCCGGCGGTGTCCTGGCTGAAGGAAATCGGGATGATGCCTTCGCGGCTCACCAGGCCCACGGTGGGCTTCAGCCCGACGACGCCGTTGATGGCGGCGGGACAGACGATGCTGCCGTCGGTTTCGGTGCCGACCGACGCCGAGGCGAGGTTGGCGGCCACGGCCACCGCGCTGCCGCTGCTGGAGCCGCAGGGATTGTGGCTGAGGCGGTAGGGGTTGCGGGTCTGGCCGCCGCGCGCGCTCCAGCCGGAGATGGAGCGGGTGGAGCGGAAATTGGCCCACTCGCTGAGGTTGGTCTTGCCCAGGATCAGGGCGCCGGCACCGCGCAGGCGCCCCACCAGGAACGCATCGCCGGGGCGGAACCCCTCCAGCGCGAGCGAGCCGGCGGTGGTGCTCATCGGGGCGGCGCCGATGTTGTCCTTGAGCAGGATCGGAATGCCGTGCAGCGGCCCGCGCAGGTGGCCGGCACGCCGTTCGGCATCGAGCTCGGCGGCGTCCTTCAGGGCATCGGGGTTGAGTTCGATCACCGAGCGCAGGCGCGGGCCGGCCCGATCCAGGCGGGCGATACGCTCCAGATAGGCGCGGGTCAGGGTGACGCTGTCCAGCTCGCCGGCGGCCATGCGCGACTGCAGGTCGGCGATGCCGGTTTCGGCGTACGGGAAGGGGACCGCCGGGGCGGTGGTCGTGGCGGCATCGCGTGCATGCGCCGGCAGGGGCGCGGGCGTGCAACCCACCAGGGTGCAGGCAATCAGCAGGGGTGTCAGCGACAGGCGCATCGGTGCGTCCCGGAAACCGGCCGACAGGCTAACCAGCCGCCGCACCGCTTGGCAACTCAGGCCTGCGCCGGGGGGCCGCCATGCCGTTTGCGGATATCGCGGGCGAGCACGCCGACCACGATCAGATTGATCACCAGCACCGACCACGAGGCCCAGCCAGGGTGGCGGATGATGGCGTAGATATCGAACGGCAGGTAGATGCCGGCGGTGACGCAGCCGAGCCAGGATGCCCAGGCCTTGGCGCGCCAGAGGCCCCAGGCCTCGAAGAGGTGCAGCACACCGTAGGCGACCATCGCCGCAGCGGCGAGGTGGACGGCATCGGGGCTGATCATGTTGAGCAGCGAGGGCAGGGTGCCGTGATCCGGGTCCAGACTGAAACGCCGGATCAGGGCATTGACCGCATCGCGAAGCGGCTGCGGACCGAGGATTTCCAGTCCGGTGGCCGCCAACAGCGCCAGTGCCGCCTTGCTGGCTTCCAGCAAGGCGATCACATGGAGACCCGGATGCCTGTGCGGATCCGGGTTGTAGGGCGTGTCGGTCACGACAGAGGTCCGATCAGCCGCCGCGCGATGCCTTCTTGCGGTCGCTTTCGGTCAGGCCCTTCTTGCGAAGACGGATTTCCTTCGGGGTGATCTCGACCAGCTCGTCGTCTTCGATGAAGTCCAGCGCCTGTTCCAGCGAGTACTTGATCGCCGGGGTCAGCTGGATCGCATCGTCCTTGCCCGACGCGCGCATGTTGGTCAGCGGCTTGGTCTTGATCGCGTTGACGGTCAGATCGTTGTCCTTGGAGTGGATGCCGACCAGCTGGCCTTCATACACGTTGTCGCCTTCAGCAGCGAACAGCTTGCCGCGTTCCTGCAGCGGCCCCAGGGAGTACGCCGGGGTTGCGCCCGGGGCATTGGCGATCATCACGCCGTTCTGGCGCTTGGCGATCGCGCCCTGTTCCTTCGGGCCGTAATGGTCGAACACGTGGAACAGCAGGCCCGAACCCTGGGTCAGGGTCTTGAACTCGTTCTGGAAGCCGATCAGGCCACGGGCCGGGATCTGGTATTCCAGGCGCACACGGCCCTTGCCGTCCGGCTCCATGTTCTTCAGCTGGCCCTTGCGGGTGCCCAGCTTTTCCATCACGCCGCCCTGGTGCTGCTCTTCAATGTCCACCACCAGCTGTTCGATCGGCTCCATCGCCTGGCCGTCGATCTGCTTGATGATCACTTCCGGGCGCGACACGGCCAGCTCGTAGCCTTCACGACGCATGTTTTCGATCAGCACCGACAGGTGCAGTTCGCCACGGCCGGAGACCAGGAACTTGTCGGCGTCTTCCAGCTGTTCGACCTTCAGCGCCACGTTGTGGACCTGCTCGCGGTCCAGGCGGTCCTTGATCTGGCGGCTGGTCAGGAACTTGCCACCGGACAGGTCCTTGTTGCCGGCGAACGGCGAGTTGTTGACCTGGAAGGTCATCGAGATCGTCGGTTCATCGACGGTCAGCGCCGGCAGTGCTTCCGGGGTGTCCGGGTGGCACAGGGTGTCGGAGATGGTCAGCTCGGCGATGCCGGAGATGGCGACGATGTCGCCGGCCTCGGCGGTGTCCTGCTCGATGCGCTCCAGGCCCAGGAAGCCCAGCACCTGCGCGACCTTGCCGTTGCGCTTCTTGCCTTCACGGTCGATCACCGCGACCTGCATGTTCTTCTTCAGGGTGCCGCGCTGGACGCGGCCGATGCCGATCACGCCCACGAAGTTGTTGTAGTCCAGCTGGCTGATGCGCATCTGGAACGGACCTTCCGGGTCCACTTCCGGCTTCGGCGCGTGCTGCATGATCGCTTCGTACAGCGGGGTCATGTCGCCATCGCGCACGCTGTCTTCCAGGCCGGCATAGCCGTTCAAGGCCGAGGCGTAGACGATCGGGAAGTCGAGCTGCTCATTGGTGGCGCCGAGCTTGTCGAACAGGTCGAACACCTGGTCGATCACCCAATCCGGACGCGAGCCCGGACGGTCGACCTTGTTGACCACGACGATCGGCTTGAAGCCCATCGCGAAGGCCTTCTGGGTGACGAAGCGGGTCTGCGGCATCGGGCCGTCCATCGCGTCGACCAGGATCAGCACGGTGTCGACCATCGACAGCACGCGCTCCACTTCGCCGCCGAAGTCGGCGTGTCCCGGGGTGTCGACGATGTTGATCCGGTTCTTGATGCCGGTCTTCTTGTCTTCCCAGGTGATGGCCGTGTTCTTGGCCAGGATGGTGATGCCGCGTTCCTTTTCCTGGTCATTGCTGTCCATCACGCGCTCGGCGAGCACGGTGCGCTCGGAGAGGGTGCCGGACTGCTTGAGCAGCTGGTCGACGAGAGTGGTCTTACCGTGGTCGACGTGGGCGACGATGGCGATGTTGCGAAGATTTTCGATAGACATGCGAAAGGGGGCCAGTCGGCGCCGGATTTGGAAAAAGAAGTCCAACATTATACGGCCAAGATGACCAATCGCGAAAACAACCTTCAGCCTATTCAGGTTGACCCCCACCCTCGGTGGCTCCGGGGCGTTCAGGAACGGCGCGTCCCGTGCCGGTTGGGGACCGGGCGCGTGGCGGCGGGTTCGTGAAACTGGCGCGCGTCGTTCAAGGGGCGCGGTGTATCCTATGGAGCTAACGACAAACCCCCGTACCCCAAGGATTTGCATGTCCCTCATCGCCACTTTCGACACCACCCAGGGCCCGATCAAGGTCGAGCTGTTCGCCGACAAGGCACCCAAGACCGTCGCCAACTTCGTGAACCTGGTCAAGAAGGGCTTCTATGACGGCCTGATCTTCCACCGTGTGATCCCGGACTTCATGATCCAGGGCGGCTGCCCGCAGGGTCGTGGCACCGGCGGCCCGGGCTACAAGTTCGAGGACGAGAAGAACGGCGTGAAGCACCAGATCGGCTCGCTGTCGATGGCCAATGCCGGCCCGAACACCAACGGCAGCCAGTTCTTCATCACCCACATCAAGACCGACTGGCTGGACGGCAAGCACACCGTGTTCGGCCAGGTCCTGGAAGGCCAGGCGATCGTCGATTCGGTCAAGCAGGGCGACGTGATCCATTCGATCACCCTGGAAGGCGACACCGACGCCGTGCTGGCCGCCCAGGCCGACCAGGTGGCCGAGTGGAACAAGATCCTCTCCGCCTGATCCCCTCCAGCGGCCTCCTGTAACGGGAGGCCGTTTCGCATTTCCGGCCGCCCCGCCAGGTCTTTCCCCGCCCGGTGGCCACTCCCACACAGCTTCTTAGCAGAGGAAATCCCCATGAAAGCACCTGTTCGTGTTGCCGTGACCGGCGCCGCCGGCCAGATCGGCTACGCCCTGCTGTTCCGCATCGCCTCCGGCGAAATGCTGGGCAAGGACCAGCCGGTCATCCTGCAGCTGCTCGAGCTGCCGGTCGACAAGGCCCAGGCCGCCCTGCGCGGCGTGATGATGGAACTGGAAGACTGCGCGTTCCCGCTGCTGGCCGGCATGGTCGGTACCGATGACGCCGAAGTCGCCTTCAAGGATGCCGACATCGCCCTGCTGGTCGGCGCGCGTCCGCGCGGCCCGGGCATGGAGCGCAAGGACCTGCTGCTGGAAAACGCCAAGATCTTCACCGCGCAGGGCGCGGCGCTGAACAAGGTGGCCAGCCGCAACGTGAAGGTGCTGGTGGTCGGCAACCCGGCCAACACCAATGCCTACATCGCCATGAAGTCGGCGCCGGACCTGAACCCGCGCAACTTCACCGCCATGCTGCGCCTGGACCACAACCGCGCCCTGAGCCAGCTGTCGTCCAAGCTGGGCAAGTCGGTCGGTGGCATTGAAAAGCTGGTCGTGTGGGGCAACCACAGCCCGACCATGTACCCGGACTACCGTTTCGCCACCGCCGACGGCGCCTCCGTCGCCGATGCGATCAACGACCAGGAATGGAATGCCGGCACCTTCATCCCGACCGTGGGCAAGCGCGGCGCGGCGATCATCGAAGCCCGTGGTTCGTCCTCGGCTGCGTCGGCCGCCAATGCCGCCATCGACCACGTGCGCGACTGGGTGCTGGGCAGCAACGGCAAGTGGGTGACGATGGGCGTGCCGTCCGACGGCTCCTACGGCATCCCGGAAGGCGTGATCTTCGGCTTCGCGGTGACCACCGAGAACGGTGAGTACACCCTGGTCAAGGACCTGCCGGTCGACGACTTCAGCCAGAAGTACATCGACAAGACCCTGGCCGAGCTGGAAGAAGAGCGCAGCGGCGTCGCCCACCTGCTGGGTTGATTTCCTGCAAGGGCAGGTATCGACCGTTGGTCGATACGCATTGAAGAACGCCGGGCATTGCCCGGCGTTTTTTTTTCGGTCATGCCAGTGACCGGTTCCCGGTAGTGGGGGGGGGGGGGGGGGGAAGGGGGGGGGGGAGGGGAAAAAAAAGCAAGAAAAAACGAGAGCTCCCCAA
>NZ_JBMOWY010000073.1:0-11213 GCF_049310345.1 Stenotrophomonas sp. GZD-301
TTGCCTGGCTTTTTTTTTTCGGTCATGCCAGGGACCGTTTCCCGGTAGTGCCGGCCGCTGGCCGGCTCTCCAGGCAGCCGGCTGCGCAAGGCGCCGGCCAGCGGCCGGCCCTACAGATCCGGTGTACGACCAAGGTCGTGCGGTTCGTTCGCCGCCATCGGACTATGCTCGATCCCATGACTTTGTCTGGGAGGGCTGTCATGCGCTACGAAGAGATGTACCGACGTTCCATCGATGAACCCGAGGCGTTCTGGGCCGAAGAGGCGCAGCGCATCTACTGGCATGTCCCGCCGCAGCAGATCCTCGATTACAGCACCCCGCCGTTCCGCCGCTGGTTTGTCGGTGGCCAGACCAACCTCTGCTACAACGCCGTGGATCGCCATCTGGTCGAGCGGCCGGACCAGCTGGCACTGGTGACCATCTCGACCGAAACCGACGTCACCCGCGAGATCACCTACCGCGAGCTGTACCGCGAAGTGAATGCGTTCGCCGCAGTGCTGCAGCGGCTGGACGTGCAGCGTGGCGATCGCGTGGTGATCTACATGCCGAACATGGCCGAGGCCGTGTTCGCGATGCTGGCCTGCGCGCGGATCGGTGCGATCCACTCGGTGGTGTTCGGCGGCTTCGCCGCGCACAACCTCGCGCTGCGCATCGACGATGCCGAACCCAAACTGCTGATCGCCGCCGATGCCGGCAAGCGCGGTGGCAAGGTGATCCCGTACAAGGCGATGGTCGATGCCGCCTGCGCCGAAGCGCAGTCGCCGCCGCCGCATGTGCTGATCGTCTCGCGCGGGCTGGACCCGGCCGAGCCGAAGGTGCCGGGGCGCGACGTCGACTACGCCAGCCTGCGCGCCGAGGTTGGCGACCAGGACGTGCCGGTGGTGTGGCTGGAATCCAGCGAGCCGAGCTACCTGCTGTACACCTCCGGTACCACCGGCAAGCCCAAGGGCGTGCAGCGCGATGTGGGCGGCTACGCGGTGGCGATGGCGCAGTCGATGGAAACGGTGTTCGACTGCCGGCCCGGGCAGGTGATGTTCTCCACCTCCGATGTCGGTTGGGCGGTGGGGCATTCCTACAATGTGTACGGGCCGCTGATCGGCGGCTGCACCTCGCTGCTCTACGAAGGGCTGCCGACCAACCCCGATCCCGGCATCTGGTGGGCGCTGTGCGAGCAGTACGGCGTGCGCACGCTGTTCTCCTCGCCCACCGCCATCCGTGTGCTGAAGAAGCATGACGTGGACTTCATCCGCCGCCACGACCTGTCCGCGCTGCAGTACGTGTTCCTGGCCGGCGAACCGCTGGACGAGCCCACCGCGCACTGGATCAACGATGCGCTCGGCAAGCCGATCATCGACAACTACTGGCAGACCGAAACCGGCTGGCCGGCCCTGACGCTGCTGCCGGGTGTGGACATGAAGCCGGTGCGGTTCGGTTCGCCCGGGTTCCCCAACCTCGGCTACCGGATGAAGGTGATCGACGAGAACACCGGCGAGGAAGTGGCGGCCGGGCAGAAGGGCGTGCTGGTGATGAGCCCGCCACTGCCGCCGGGCTGCATGACCACGGTGTGGAAGGACGACGACCGCTTCCTGCAGAGCTACTTCAGCCACTTCAAGGAACTGCTGTACAGCTCGCTGGACTGGGCAATCCGCGACGAGGACGGCTACACCTTCATCCTGGGCCGCACCGACGATGTGATCAACGTGGCCGGGCACCGCCTGGGCACGCGCGAAATCGAGGAGTGCATCGCCGGCCATCCGCTGGTTGCCGAAGCGGCGGTGATCGGCGTCAAGGACGAACTCAAGGGCCAGGTGCCGCTGGTGTTCGTGACCCTCAAGCAGGCCACGACCGAGCCGGCGGCGGTGATCGCCGAGATGATGCAGCGGGTCACCCAGTCGCTGGGAGCGGTGGCACGGCCGGCGCACGTCCACATCGTCAACGCGCTGCCGAAGACGCGCTCGGGCAAGCTGCTGCGCCGCTCGCTGCAGGCGCTGGCCGAGGAGCGTGATCCGGGCGACCTGTCGACCCTGGATGATCCGGGCGCGCTGGATGAGATCCGGCGCGCGCTGGGGCGCTGACCCGTACCGTCCGTGCCGCATGTTGCAACTGCGCATGCGCGGCCCCGCAAGGGTCCGCGCCGGAGCCGGGTCCGCAGGGAGCGCAGCATGACGATCGAACACAGGATGCGGGTGGGCAAGGCGCTGGTCACGGCGATCGGGTGGGGCTGCCTGCTGGCCTACGTGATGTATCTGATCGCCGCGGCATGGTGGTACTCGCGGCCGCTGAACATCCTGCAGCTGATCGCGTTCCCGGTGCTGATGCTGGTGACCCTCCGCGCTACCCGTCGGTATCTGCAGTTCCGCGCGGACGCCTGACCGACGCGTTGCTGCAACGCATTATGGGTGTCGGCCAGCCTCAGGTAAGCTCCGGACGTGACCGCTGCAGGCCCCGGGGCCTGGCGTCGCGCGCTGGGGACACGGCGCGCGCGGGAGCGCCGACGAGGGTAACCGCCTGGAACGGTCGCAAGGGGGCGCACGTGCACCGGCCAACGGCTGGCTGCCAGGCGTGGCAATGCAGCAGGTGACAGGGGGAAACACCACATGGCCTACATCCATGCCAAGACGGCCGCGGGCCGTCAGGAAATCGAGGACCGCGCGCGGCGTCTGCCGCCGTCATTGCGGTCCATTCTGTTGATGGTCGATGGTCAGCGCGATGACGATGCGTTGACCGCGTTGTTGCCCGGCCTGCGCGCGCCGGACGACGCCCTGGCGCAGCTTGCCGGGATGGGCCTGATCGAGATCATCGGCGGTGCGGTAGCGCCGCCGGCCGCGCGCGCGCTCACCGCCGGCCGTGAGCAGGACCCGGACCTGTACAAGCGCCTGTACGACTGGATGAGCGAGTCGGTGCGCAGGCACCTTGGGCTGAAGGGCTATTTCATGCAGCTCAAGATCGAGCGTTGCACCGATGCCGGCACCCTGGAAAAACTGTGGCCGGACATGGCCGCTGCCGTCGCCAAGGCCAGGAGCCCGGCGTTGGCCAGCCGCTGGCTGAGCGATACCCATGCGTTGCTCGATGCGCCTGCCGCGCCAGCGCCAGCGCTGCAGGACACCGCGGCCGCTGTTCCTGGCTGACGCGTGGCGCAGGGCAAGGGTGGTGGTCGCCGCGCACCGGCGTTACCTTGCCAGGCTACACACGCAGGAGCCACGCGATGGACCCCACGAAGGACGATGACGGCACCCCGGGCTGGGATGCCATCAACGCGGCCCTGGCCGCGCTGTATCCCGGCCAGGAGCCGAAGCACTACGGCACGGCGCTGCCCTACACGTTGGGCGGGAAGGATCCGCTGGACGGCATCAGCGTGTACTGGGCCACCGCCCCGCGCCCGCACTGGCACTACGTCACCTACGGCCTCTCCGAGCTGTACGACAAGCAGAGCGACGATGCGCAGACCAGCGGTTTCGGCTTCGAGCTGACCTTCCGCCTGGCCGTGGACGACGCTGCCGCGGCCCCGCCCGCGTGGCCGATGAACCTGCTGCAGAATCTGGCCCGCTACGTGTTCGCTACCGGCAACGTGTTCGAGGCCGGGCATCACATGGATGCCAACGGACCGATCGCGCTGGATAGCGACACCTGCCTGCGTCACGTGGCCTTCCTGCCCGACCCGCAGCTGCCGGCGCGCGATACCGCCAACGGCCACCTGTCGTTCCTGCAGGTGATCGGCCTGAGCGATGCGGAGATGGCTGCGATCAAGCGCTGGTCCACCGATGGCGTGCTGCACGCGCTGGAGCCGGGCATGCCGTTGTGGATCACCGATCTGCATCGTGCCTCGCTGCTCGACGATGCGGACCTGGCCCGGCAGGTGGAGGCGGGCAGCGCGCGCGACGGCTCCAGCACCGCGATGCTGTTCGTGGAAACGCTGGCGTGGCGGCAGGAGGGCGAAAGCACGGTGCTGGTCCTCGGCGCCGGCCAGGTACCCAGCCTGCTCGAACTGCTGCCGCTGCGCCTGCGCTACGGCAACCCGTTGACGGTGATCGGCAGCGATCGTGCGTGGACCTTCCAGCCCGGTGGCCGCGACGCGCTTGTTGCGGGCGAGGATGAGATGACGTGCACGTTGACGCCCGCCAGCCTGGACGCGCTGCTGCGCGATGTGCATGCCGAACGCGGCCGCTATCCGCTGCCGGAGGCCGGCCTGGTGATCGAGGTGGTGCCGACGATCCTGCGCGATGCACAGGACAACGCGGTACGCGAGATCGGCTGAGCGCGGCCATGAAAAAAGCCCGGCATGGCCGGGCTTTTTCTGTTCATCGCGCTGGCCCGCTCAGATCAGGCCTTCGGCCTTCAACGCGGCCTGCACGCCCGGGTCGGCGTCCATGCGCTGCTTGAAGGCGGCGATGTTGTCCAGGCCGGTCAGATCGACCTTGACGCCGGCCGCCCAGCGCAGCGTGATGTAGAAATACGGATCGGCGAAGCTGCGGAAACCGGCCAGCCACTGGCGGCCGTCCAGCTGCTTGTCGGCGCGCTCGAACAGACCGCGCAGGCGCTTGTGTGCGGCGGCGCGGATCGCGTCGTACTGGCCTTCGTCGCCGATGTAGTTGCCCGGCCCGAACAGCGGCGAGAACGCCGGGTGCAGGTCCGAATTGACGAAGGACAGCCAGCGGGTCGCTTCGGCGCGCTGCTGGGCGCTGCCGTCGCCGGCCAGACCGGCCTGGGGATACGTATCGGCGATGTAGCCCATGATCGCGGCGTTCTGGGTCAGCACGAAGTCGCCGTCGACCACCGCCGGCACCGAGCCGGCCGGATTGATGGCCAGGAACGCAGGCGCCTTCAGGGTTTCCTTGGTCAGCAGTTCCACGTCATACGGCTGGCCGGTCCACTGCAGGGCGATGTGGTCGGCGGTGGAGCAGGCACCGGGCTTGCTGTACAGCTTCATGGGAACTCCGTTGCGGATGGTGATGGGTGAGCCGCCCACTATTCCAGAGCGGGCCACGCATCCTCAACGGTATGGCCGTAACAGATCGTTACGACGCGCGCGGCTTGAGTTTCTGCACGCGATAGAACGTGTGGTCGCCGATGGTGGCCACCTGGTAGGCATTGCGCCAGCTCGGGTTGGCGATGGCCAACGCGGCGAAGTGGCTGGCACCGGGCACGATTTCCTTGCGCTCGCCCACCGGCAGGGCCCAGTTGCGCTCGGCGTCGAAGGCGACGGTCATCGCTTCCTGCCAGGCGTCGGCGTTGCCGAGCTGGGTACCGGGGGCCACGATGGTCGGGGCGAACTGCTTGCGCGCGGTGACCACCTGGCACATCGAGTCGCCCCACAGGCCGCTGTCCAGGCGGCGCAGGGCCACTTCCGCGACGGCTTGCTGGCCGCGCAGGGTCTGGTCACGCGCTTCGAGGTAGACGGTCGTGCTCAGGCACAACGAATCGGCGGCCGGCTGCGGCAACAACTGCGACAGCCAGAGAATCCAGGCCAGTTTCATAAATCTCCTTGCTCCGTATGGGCCGCACCTGGCTGTCCATCCGATCGTGCGGACGGGGCGTGGGGTACGACTTGGCGTCATGGGGAGGCGGCCATCGGGGCCGCCCGGGGGCGGGCCCGATCAGGATGACGGGTCCGCGCGCTCACTCGAACTGGGTGGTGAGCGGGAAAGTTGGCGCACGATAGGGGGCCATTTCCCAATGCATCCTGAACCCGAAGACTTGACATTCAGGTTCGGAGGTCGGCCGGATTCGCCCATTCAGGTTGTGCCGGCCGCGCGCCGGCAGCCCGTTCTACAGCGCTGCTGCCAGCTCGCTGCCCTGGCGGATCGCGCGTTTGGCATCCAGTTCGGCGGCCACATCGGCACCCCCGATCAGGTGTGCCTGCACCCCCGCCGCCAGCAGTGCGGCATGCAGGTCGCGACGCGGTTCCTGCCCGGCGCAGATCACCACGTGATCGACCGGCAGGGTCTGTTCCTGGTCGCCCACACGCACGCGCAGGCCGGCGTCGTCCACGCCCAGGTACTCCACGCCGCCGAGCATCGTCACGCCCTTGGCCTTGAGCGTGGCGCGGTGGATCCAGCCGGTGGTCTTGCCCAGGCGGGCACCCGGTTTGCCCGGGCTGCGCTGCAGCAGCCACACCTTGCGGGCCGGCGCTTCCGGGGCCGGTCGCGCCAGTGCACCGCGGCCCTCGAAGCTCGGGTCCACGCCCCATTCGGCCATCCAGCGCGCCGTATCCAGCGCCGGCGAGGGGCCTTCATGCACCAGGAACTCGCCGACATCGAAGCCGATGCCGCCGGCCCCGATGATCGCCGCCTGCGGCCCCACGGTGACCCGGCCGAGCAGCACGTCCAGATAGCTGACTACCTTGGGATGGTCGGCACCGGGGAAATCGACCTGGCGCGGGGTGATGCCGGTAGCGACCACCACCGCGTCGAAGCCGGCCAGCGTGGCGACGTCGGCCACGGTGCCCAGCTTCAGGTCCACCCCGGTCTCGGCCAGCCTGTGCCCGAAATAGCGCAGGGTTTCGTGGAACTCCTCTTTGCCGGGGATGCGCTTGGCGACGTTGAACTGGCCGCCGATCTCGGTGTTGGCATCAAACAGCGTCACCCGGTGCCCGCGCTCGGCGGCCACCGTCGCGCAGGCCAGGCCGGCCGGCCCCGCACCCACCACAGCCACGCGTCGCGCGGTGGTGACCGGGCGGTAGACCAGCTCGGTTTCATGCACGGCCCGCGGATTGACCAGGCAGCTGGCGGTCTTGTTCTCGAACACATGATCCAGGCAGGCCTGGTTGCATGCGATGCAGGTATTGATGGCGTGCGGACGCCCGCTGCGCGCCTTGTTGGCCCACTCCGGATCGGCCAGCAGCGGGCGCGCCAGCGAGACCATGTCGGCACCGCCGCCGGCGAGGATGCGCTCGGCGACATCCGGCATGTTGATCCGGTTGGTGGCGATCAGCGGCACGCGCACGTGCGGCTTGAGCTTGGCAGTGACCCCGGCAAAGGCGCCACGCGGTACCGAGGTGGCGATGGTGGGAATGCGTGCCTCGTGCCAGCCGATGCCCGAGTTGATCAGGGTCGCGCCGGCCGCTTCGATCGCCTGCGCCTGCTGCACGATCTCCTCCCAGTTGCTGCCGTTGTCCACCAGGTCCACCAGCGACAGCCGGTAGATGATGATGAAGTCCGGGCCGCACGCCTCGCGGATGCGGCGCACGATCTCCACCGCAAAGCGCATGCGCTGCGCGGCGTCGCCGCCCCAGCGGTCGGTGCGCTGGTTGGTGCGCGGGGCGATGAATTCGTTGATCAGATAGCCTTCCGATCCCATCACTTCCACGCCGTCGTAGCCGGCGTCGCGGGCCAGCCGCGCGCTGCGCGCGTAATCGGCGATGTGGCGGTCCACGCCGCGGGCGGACAACGCACGCGGGGTGAACGGATTGATCGGTGCTTTCAGCCGGGACGGTGCCACCGACAGGGGGTGGTAGGCGTAACGGCCCGCGTGCAGCAGCTGCAGGCAGATACGCCCGCCGTTGTCGTGCACGGCACGGGTCACCTGGCGGTGCGGGCGCACCTCCCACGGCCAGGACAGCTTGCCGCCGAACGGCTTGAGCCAGCCCACCACGTTCGGGGCGAAGCCCCCGGTGACAATCAGGCCGACGCCGCCGGCCGCGCGCTCGGCGAAGTACGCGGCCAGCCGCGGGAAGTCGCGGGCCCGGTCTTCCAGGCCGGTGTGCATGGAGCCCATCAGCACGCGGTTGCGGAGCTGGGTGAAGCCCAGGTCCAGCGGGGTGAACAGATGGGGATAGGCGGTGGATTCGGCGGCTGGCGACATGTCGATACGCTTGCGTACGGAAGCGTGAAGCGTGCCGCGAAACCGCCCCAACGGCAAGGGGCGGCGGTTGGGGCGGCGGCCGGCGTTACCGGGCGGCGGCGGCCGGGGTGGGCTTGTGGATGCCGAAGAAAGGCAGGGTGACGCCGCACAGCGGGCCGATCAGCAGGGCGAAGGCGAGGGTGCCCACGCCCACATTGCCGCCGAGCTGCCAGCCGATCACCAGCACGGTGCCTTCGATCAGGCTGCGGACGATCCAGATCGGCCAGCCGGTTCTGGCGTGCAGGCCGGTCATCAGACCGTCGCGCGGTCCCGGGCCGAAGCGTGCGCCGATGTACAGCCCGGTGGCCACCGCGACCAGCAGCAGGCCGAGCACGAACGTCGGTATCTGCCATGCCAGGCCGTGCACCTCCGGCAGCAGCCACAGCCCGAACTGCGCGCTGGGGCCGATCAGCATCACGTTCATTACCGTGCCCAGTCCCGGCTTCTGCCGGATCGGCCACCACAGCAGCAGGACCAGGGCGCCGATCACGTTGGTGGCCACCCCGAACGACAGCGGTGTGTTCAGGGCGATGCCCTGGGAGAGCACATCCCACGGCGCGACGCCGATGGCGGCACGGATCATCACGGCCGCCCCGATGCCATACAGGAACAAGCCCAGCAACAGCTGGATCAGACGCAGGGGGAGGGACGTGGGCATGGCGCGTTCACCGGAGGGGCCCTTGAATGTAGGGCCGGCCGGGACGCGCGGACAGATACAGATGCCTGCCAATCCGTGCCGACAGCGGCACGGCGGGCGGTCAGTCCCAGCCGGACAGCACCAGCTTGCCGAGCACCCCGCCGGTTTCCAGGCGACGGTGCGCCTCGCGCAGGTTCGCGGCGTTGATCGGGCCCAGCCGCGTATGCGCGGTGCTGCGCAGTTCGCCGGCGTCGACCAGGCTGGCCACGCGGCCCAGGATGCGGTGCTGCTCGATCATGTCGTGGGTGCGGAAGCGCGCCCGCGCGAACATGAATTCCCAGTGGATGCCGATGCACTTGGCTTTGTACGGGTCGCCGATGCGCAGCGCACCGCGCGGTTCGACGATCAGCCCGACATGGCCCTGCGGTGCCAGCAGCTCGCCGATTGCGTCCCAGTAGTGGTCGGTGTCGGCCAGGTTCAGTACCACCTCGACCTGGTCGATGCCCAGTGCCTGCAACTGCGGCAGCAGCGGCTGGCGATGGTCGATCACATGGTCGGCGCCCATCTGCGTGCACCACGCGCGCGACGCGTCGCGGGAGGCGGTGGCGATCACCGTGAAGCCGGCATGCCGCGCGAGCTGGATCGCGATCGAACCGACGCCGCCGGCGCCGCCGATGACCAGCAGGTGCTGCCCGGCATGCTGGCGGTCATCAAAGTGCAGCGGCATGCGCTCGAACAGCAGTTCCCACGCGGTCAGCGCGGTGAGCGGCAACGCGGCGGCGTCAGCGGCGTCCAGGGTGGTCGGCTGGCGTCCGACCAGGCGCTCATCCACCCATTGCCATTCGGCATTGCAGCCTGGCCGGGTGACGTCGCCGGCGTAATAGACGGCATCGCCCGGCACGAACGCGGTCACCTCCGGCCCGACCGCCTCGACCACCCCGGCGGCGTCGAAGCCGAGGATGCGCGGCGGGTCTTCCCGGCCCTCGCGCGGGGCACGCAGTTTGGTGTCCACCGGGTTCACCGAGATCGCCTGGACCCGCACCAGCAGGTCGCGGCCCTGCGGCGCGCCCGGCGCGGGAAGCTGCAGATCCTGCAGGGCCTGGGCATCGTCGATGGGGAGGTAACGGGTCAGTCCGACGGCTTTCATGACAGCTCCGATATCGGGGTGATAGCGTCATCATACGGTTGCTGACATTGCTGTTTCTGCGCTGAATCAATGCGGGCTTCGCGCAGGGGAGAAATACTCACCCTTGGCACCCGCAGCGGCATGAATCCCGGGAAACCCTTGTCATCAAAGGCGCTTGCGCAATTTCATCAACCTGTATACGGTGCCACCCGCTGGGCCGGGTAGAGGCCTGGCCGTTCTCTTCACATGTTACGGGACTGTTAACATCACCTTCACCCTCCTGAGCATAATGTTCGCGGCGGTGGCGTGCTGAATCGGCAGTCTGAAAACGACGCAGTAGTGCTGGCCCATGCCTCTACCGGTTTCATACCCCCGAAATAGGAGCTGTACTCAATGAACAAGAAGATCCTCACTGCCGCGCTGCTGGGCGGTCTGGCTTTCGCCCAGGCTGCATCGGCGCAGGATTTTGACGACCGCTGGTACCTGACCGGTTCGGCCGGCTTCAACTTCCAGGATAACGACCGTCTGACCAACGACGCTCCGTTCGTGACCCTGGGCCTCGGTAAGTTCATCAGCCCCAACTGGTCGCTGGACGGTGAGCTGAACTACCAGAACCCGAACTTCGACGCCAACCAGGATCTGAACTGGAGCCAGTACGGCGCCTCGATCGACCTGCGTCGCCACTTCATCTCCGAAGGCCGTGGCTGGAACCCGTACCTGCTGATGGGTCTGGGCTACCAGAAGTCGGAAGAAGAGTACCCGGCTCTGGACAACAACGGTCCGCGTGAGCGCAAGGACGGCAACTTCGCCGCCAAGGTCGGCGTTGGTCTGCAGACCACCTTCGAAAAGCGCGTTGCTGTGCGCGCCGAAGTGGCCTACCGCGCTGACTTCGACGACCAGAGCATCGCTGCTCCGACGGAAGACTGGTTCGGCGACGTGCTGGCTTCGGTCGGCGTCGTGATCCCGCTGGGCCCGGCCCCGACCGCGGCTGTCGTTGCTCCGGCACCGGTTGCCCCGAGCTGCGCCGACCTGGATGACGACGGTGACGGCGTCAACAACTGCGACGACAAGTGCCCGAACTCCCAGCCTGGCCAGACCATCGGTCCGGACGGCTGCCCGGTGCCGGTCTCCATCGACCTGAAGGGCGTCAACTTCGACTTCGACAAGTCGACCCTGCGTCCGGACGCCGTGGCGATCCTGAGCGAAGCCACCGAGATCCTGAAGCGTTACCCGGATCTGCGCGTTGAAGTGGCCGGTCACACCGACTCGAAGGGCACCGACGCTTACAACCAGAAGCTGTCCGAGCGTCGCGCCACCACCGTGTACGACTACCTGACCAAGAACGGCGTGTCCGCTTCGCGTCTGGTGGGTCCGATCGGTTACGGCGAGAGCCGCCCGATTGCGCCGAACACCAACCCGGATGGTTCGGACAACCCGGAAGGCCGTGCAAAGAACCGTCGTACCGAGCTGAACGTCCAGAACTAATCCTTCTGGTTGTACAGTCTCAGAAGAGGGCCCGGCATTGCCGGGCCCTTTTTTTTGCGCCGAACACGCGAACAGCCGGACAGGCGAAAAGCCGTCGTTGCCTTGGGTTTCCAGGCTGGGCGGGGG